>PJET01000112.1 GCA_002825515.1 Candidatus Thorarchaeota archaeon MP11T_1
GGGAATAGCGTCAAAGTCCATTCCTGGTAGTTCCTTGACAACATCAATAATACTGGCTTCAAAGTCGATATAGGGTTTGTAGCGAAGACCTAATGCTCTTACCGCTACTCCGCCGGTCACATCCAGATATTCTGTTCCTTCAATATCGAAAATTCGAACTCCATCTCCAACAGTATGGTCAAGACACCCATAGACATCACGATCTTGAGTTGTTAGTGCAAGAGCCTCAGCAGCTCTCTTTTTCCAATACTCGTTGGTCATCATCTTTTTGTCAATATCAAATCCAAGATCTTTCAGAATCCGAATGTGTTTGTCATCCATATAATCAACCTTCTCTAGATTGAACAGTGGTTTGGGGAATAGGTCCCCATTATCTAATTTACGATGCAGGCGAAGTTCTCACTCACATTAACTTCTGATTATGAGAAGTAACCCTGCAAGCAGAATCATAAAGCCTGCAAGAGTGTCAAGACTCATCATCCATGCAATTGGGTCAAGTGTGATTCCGGGATATGATACGATCACAATTGCAATGAATCCAATCACTGCTAAGACAAGTCCAGATTTTTGAACCTTCCAAGTTATGAAACCACAGGCATCAAATGCCAATGCGGCTATCACAATGAGTACGATTCCAAGAAAAATCTCAATCAGTCCCTCAACAGTTCCAGGACCTGGACTGTTCATAGCATTATAAATCCGAAGAAGTGCATAGATGAGAAGAACAAGGCCACCTAGTACGGTGTAGCCTTGAGCGGCACCTTCAGCTTTGCAACCCATTTTTCAATGTCCTCCTAAAGAACTTCTGATGTTTGATGTATGTCTTGTATATAACTATCCCGCGTCAGACCCAGATAATACATACACCTGTATTGCTCGGAGGGCATGTCCGTATGACATCTAATCAGAATTAATTCGAGGTGGCACACACGAGATACTCTAGCTATGATGGTAACAAAAGTACTGAACGAGCAGTACGACTTGACAAGACCGAGGGACACATAATCATAGAGGGTCGGTCATATCCTGCCCGAGAGATTGTTGAAGCTCTTGCACAAAGCGGATATACCGAGTTGAGAGCTGTTGGTGATTCACTTGTCCTTGGTAATAGACGCATCACTCCTATTTTCAAATCACGTCAAGATCGAGCAATGGCATCTTTGTGTCATGGTAGTCTTGCTTATTGTTGTCCATTGTCAAAGAGATGTGCTGAGAGAGATAGAGCTCTGGAAATACTTGGACTTACACTTGACGAGTATGAGCAATTGAAAGGGGATTCTCATGTCAAGTTCGTTGAAACAGCTAGAGGGTTATCAAATCTAGACCCAAGCTGGGAGCAACAGGCTCCAAGAGAAAAACTAGCCAATCGTCATGTTTCAGACCCAGGTTATGGGTCTGATGATTATCGAAAGGACTTTGAGTGCTTGGATAGGACTATGCAATCACTGAGCGCACAGTACGGAGATCGTTCTGAATCATGGCGAGATGAATCAAGGCAACCAACAGAGACCTATCGCTATCAAGGGGAGAGCCGGATATTTTCAGATGAGGAGGACCGTAAAGTCTGCAATAATCAGCCAGATGAGTCGTTTGAAGGAATTGGTGCATTATTCTCTCAGGGAGAGCTTAGTCCATTTATTGATGACTCTCGAGGGAAAGATGAAGACTATAGTTTTTGTTTCTCATGTGGGCGGAGTATAAGAGCAGACAATAGAGTATGTCCATATTGTAGTGCAAGACAATGAATTCTAATAATTGCCAATAGCACTTTCACGTCGGCGAGAATAATCAGAGGGATAATGGAAAGTAGTCACAAATCGATCAATTCCCACATCTTTTCCTAATGCTTTCAATTCCTGCAGTTGTTCAATAGTTGTGACTCCCCAACGGAAGAGAGATGCTCTACCACCACGTCTTGTGAACTCATTGACAAAATATAGAGATTCCACAAGTTCGCTATACTCGGAACTTCCCTTCGATGGAAGAATCGGAGACCATGGAAATAAGTTAATCAGTACGTTCTTTGTAATCTCTCCAATTCTAGCGTAATCATAACCATATTCATTTCGTGCCCCTTCTGCAAGTCCAGTTTCCGGGTCAAGCAAAACTTCAACAGAGAGCCTCAAAGGATGTTCTCTACCTGTGGCTTCATCAGACTCGGTGGCTGCATCTTTTAGATACTGCAACCCTTCATGCACTTTATCGCTACGGAATTGATGCCACTTCTCTTGGTATTCCTCGTTCTCAAGAATCAACGCATAACTAAGGCGATTTGGTTCACAGTCAATGATTGGAGCAAACTCATTTCTACAACGATCGCAGAAGCAAAAGTGGTCGCGAATAAAACCTGTACCAAAAAGGAGTATTTCATTAATCGGATACCCACCAATCTCTCTTACTATCTCAGCTCCATATTGCCAGAACTCTTCGCGGTTGGGGCAGATTTGATGCTCCATCTTAACAGCTTTGTCGTTCATTGTCTGATACTTCGGATCACGAGCGAACCAGCCATCAGTATAGAAGTCCATTCCTACTACCCCGTGAATTCCGAGAGCGTCATTCAGCTGAACCCATTCAGCAAAAAATTCAGTATGCTCCTCTCTGACGGGGGCGGTTTTGCTAGGATACAAAGCATAACCATCTGGGCCCTTGCCAACAATTCCAACGTCTTCCATATACGAAGCATAAGTAGAAATGAAGTCTTTAGCAGACACGTCTATGTCTTCGGGTTTAAACATAATCAGCATTTTCTGCATGAAGAACTCGCGATAATTCAGCTTCATTATCTTTGTACCCCGTGGAAATCAGTGTGAGTCGGGCTTTCGGTCTGCTTGCGTGTATCAAGTCACCGCTATAAGAATTTCTTATTCAGACCCTATCCCAATTCTAGTGTTAGAAGAACTGGTCAAGAGTTGTGAATCCAAGAAACTCCTTGAAGTCAAGGCCAACTGAATCGAGAACCTGTTCAAACACACTCTTCAAAATATCAATGTACGCATCCTTATCAATCCAATAGCTTGTATCTTTTGCTAGCTCAACTGGTATTACAGTATCCTGCCCCTTGGTTTTAATGTACGAAACAATTGTGCCAGGGGCTGCTTTTGTTGGATCCTGGGTTTTCTCTACAAGCATTTTTGCTGCTCTTACATGAGGAATATCGGTATCATAGGAATGGAGCGGTTTTGTCAACTGAATTCTGAAGGCCAAATCCTCTGGATCATATGGGTCAGCCTTTCCTTCCAACCTGTCAATGACACAATTAACTATCTCACGAATTTCTTCCTTTGCTACTTCAAAACCTTCAGGATTGTCAACTCTGCTGAGAACATCCAACATTTTTCGAAATGCATCTTGTGCAAAGTCGGGGGTGTTTCGCTTCTTTCCAGTGAGACCCTTTACTTCAACCTGTCCATCCTTGTATACCCCTATGTAGTTCTTTTTCCTCTCAGAGAGAGCAACATACTTGTAGGTCTTTTCCACCTCAAGGTCGATTCCCAACTCTTTTCTCGACCAACGAACGAGTTCTTCCTGTTGTTCCTCAGAGGGGTTATCTAGAAAGACGGAATCAGTGTCCCCATACAGAACACGTATTCCCATAGACTCAGCTTTAGCTTTTGTCCGAATAATGGCATCTCGACCATATGCCGTAACACTCTCAGCAGCTGGCATACAGAAGAGTTCAAAATGCTGGGCACCTGTAACTCCATAGGATGCGTTAACAAACACCTTCAGCGCTTTCTCGACTACAGAATACCAGTTCTGTGTCTTTCTATCAAGAGCCTTGTCCTTACTCTTCGGTTTGAACCATTTGACTCGAGTATCTCTAAAGAAGCCTATAGTTTGACTTATCATACCTCGTTTCAATGTGCAGGTCCAATGTTCTGTTTCTGGCACTTGATTTTCAGTCCCAGTCCTACACTCATCATGTGGACAATCCACTGTTTCATAACTGATGTTATGTGTCTTCATGATGGTGGGGTACAGACTAGCAAAATCAAGTACTGTAGAATTAAAATGAACTCCAGCAACAGGTGGAATAACAATTGCACCCTTGAACGCCTTGCCGCCTATAACCGCCTCAGTCTGTGCATCAGCCTGTTTCATGCTGTCAATGTCAACACGTCTAGGTATCAAAAAATTACGAGACCTATGTTCCTGTCTGAACACTGATTGAATCCATGATGAAATATAGAACCTTGTGACATCATCCATGGACATTCTTGAGATACGCATCAATAGAACGATTAGGCGTAATAGGAGGTTGTCCTCAAACTGTGTGAACTTAAGGACTATATTTGCATCCAACCAACAATAGTGAGCCAGCTCATAGTAAGGTAAGTCAGAGATATAATCGCTCAATTCTAGCTTTCCAATCCCAAGCAATCCTTGCGCGATTGATTCGAGATTCTCTCGTTGGTATGCACCAGAAAGAGCATAGATTTTGATTGAGGGGTTGGTGAAGAATTTGTAAAAGTCTACATGAACTCCACGGTTGAGATTGGCACGTTCTCTTCTGGGATCTTGATTTCCTCTTAGTTTGATTGGACAGTATTTGTCCATATCAATCTTCAAACGTTTAGCACGGTTATGAAGATACTTCAGGTCAAAAGTATCACCCACGAAAGTCAGGACAATAGGATATTGATCGATGATTCTAAATGCCTCAACAAGCATTTCTGCTTCATCTTTGAAGTAGACAATATCCAGTTCTTTTGGAAAGTCTGCGCCTTTCTTTCCTTCAGGATGACCTTCACGCTTCAAGACAAAACACTTGTTGTATCCCTCATTGTCTGACATACCTATTGCAGTTACCTGATAGTCTGCTGTCCGAGCATCCGGGACTCTGTTTACTACCGGACTATAGACTTCAATATCTACTGCCAAACGGTGGATGTCTGGAACTTCAGTGAAGAACATAGGGGAGTATTCTTTGATTATCGACTCAAGGCTCTCTTCATCTTGAACTGTCTTCTTGAATTCGTCAAGAGTTTTAGGATCAACATTTGGTGGACATGCTTTAAGGTCCCCATTTTCAATCTTATACATAAGTCCAGGAACAAGTTTGTTATCATAGGTGTAACATAACTGATAACGAATTGCAGCTTCCCATGCATGACTTACATTGTTGCTGTCAATAAGTGAATTCCTGATGGAAGTAGCAGAGCCGCCGATTGCAAGTGGATTATCACCAATAACTTTAGTCATCTCAACTGGCTCATCCTTGAGAAGATCATGTAGCTCAATTGTTTCAACTTTTACAAAACCAGGATTCTTTCGAGCAGCAGTTTCAACAGCTTGAGGAGGCCAATCAGTGTAACAATAAGGTTTGTGACCAGTATTGTCGAGCCAGAAATACACCTGCTTGTTGTCAGGATTATAGAGTCTTGCAACAGCTTTGTTTAGAGCCCCAGAATAGTCAATTGATAGTAAGAAGGACGGAGGAAGGTTTGCAGGAGTGTCACTATCTTCAACTGTGACATCCAATATTGACTCTTCATCTTCATCATCTATACTAGAGTCATCTGAAGCATCATTATCATTTTCGGAGTCAGGATTGTTCTTGCTTGACTGGTTGGTAACAAAATCGGATGGCGAATCATTATTCGTAGAATTATCTGATGTTATATCAGAATGTGTGAAATAATCTTCAAGAGAAGATTGATTTTCATCTACTGGTCGCTCATCCTTAGTCAATGCAGTTCACAATTTAAGTGGGTTGTCTACCCCTGATAAGCACTTCCTATTATGGTCATCTATGCGTGTTCTTCATTAGTAGGTTATACGACTGAGGAGATATGGTGCGTTCAATTCAGACCAAGATTAAGAGAGTAATTTTCGCCCGAATGGACCCTGGTGAAGATGTACTGGAAACAATACAAACACTTGCCAAAGAGTACGGAGTCAAGTCAGGCCAAATTTCCCTGATTGGAGCTGTTTCAAAGGTAAAATTAGGATATTTTCATAGAAGAACAACTGAGTACAGGCATTTCACCGTAGATGAAGATTTAGAAGTGGTATCCTGCATGGGGGACATCTCATCCCACGAGGGGACAATTGTTGTACATGCACACATGATTGTAGCAGATGAGGCTGGAAAATGCTATGGAGGTCATTTAATGTCAGGGTGCGAGGTTTCTGTTACGATTGAGTTAGTGATTATTGAAACAGAGATTAATCTGACTAGAAAGCACGACCACCAGAGTGGCTTGAACCTACTCAACATCAATTAGGTAGATGACCGTATCTTCTCAGCCATGCGGTCAAGCTCTTCCCTAGGAGCCATAGTGTTACGATAGTTAGGTGGAAACTTGAAACCAAATGGCGAATTCTTGTTACGCGGTATTGTGTGGAAGTGTAGGTGGGGAACATCCTGACCAGCGCCTTCACCATTAGCAATAATATTGAGTACTCCTTCTGCGCCTGTGGCTTTCTGTACTCTCTTTGAAATGTCAGCAAGATTCTTGGCTAGTTGTGCAACAACATCAAGATCCACATCAAACATGTTTACATAGTGTTTCTTTGGTATCAAGAGACAATGACCTTCAGCTATTGGAAATACATCCATGAAGGCTATACTGTGTTCATCTTCGAAAATTATTGATGAAGGCATCTCCCCACGGATGATTTTACAGAAAATGCAGTTCTCATCGCTCATACAGCGGTTAAAACATCATATTGAAATAAAACATTCGAATCAATTAGCCCATCTACGGAAGTACTATTAGCGCATCCGTAATGCTTTGATAACAAACGGTTGTCACAGGTGTATCCAATTGAGCGGAAGGAGAAAGAAAATCCTTTTTGACCAGACACAAAATGAACGAGGTAGATTGGAGAGTACTTATTCTGAACTTGGACAAATGCTTCGTGACCATGACTTCGATGTTGAGGCGTATACTGAATTCATGATTTTAGCAAAGAACCTCAAAGATGCAGACGTCCTAGTTTTTGGTTGTCCGAATAGCTCGAAGGTAAGACCTGCAGAGATAGATGTCTTGCAGAAATATGTGAAGAATGGAGGGGGATTGATGCTGCTTTCTCTTTCTGGTGGCGACCGCGGACTAATGAATAACATGTCCAAAATATCTGGTGAGTTTGGAATCAGTTTTGAGAACACTGCAGTAAAAGACGACAGAAACAATGCAGGTCTCCCAACGATGCCAATCATAAAGAACCTAATTGCCCATCCAGTGACAGAGGATGTTTCAGATCTTCTAATACCATCAGCATGTAGTCTCAAGGTTTCAGGAAAGGCGGTAGCAATAGCAATCACTTCAGAGATTGCAGATCCAGGAAAAGCAGCAGTTATAGCTATTGCAGAGGTCGGAAAAGGTAGAGTGATGGGCATTGGAAGTTATGAGGTCTTTAGGAGAGGTGGAGGTCTCAAACACAAGGGAAATGCAAAATTCGCAGTAAATGCATTCAGATGGTTAAGCGGAGAGGTGCAAATGGCAGAGCCTAGTACAGTATTAGGGGAGCAAGAGAAAGAGGATAGAAAGAAACCTCAAGAAGTTTCAACCAAAGACGCAGTAGCTGACGTAGAGTTTGAAAAGACCATGAAGCGTCTTGTCAATGCTGTATTTGATTTACAGAAGGATATCTCTAAGGTCAAGGAGCAAGTTTCCAATGTTGATAATAATATTGAGATGTTGAGAAACCAGTTCCAAGATTTTGCAGAGAAGACTCAGCAACAACTTGGTATAATGATTCCATCGAAGCAGTTTCTGACTCCAGAAGAAAACAAGAGTGCATCGATAGAAGCGGACCTTAAAGCTCTAAGAAAAGAGATGAAATCCGTTGAGGACCTTCGGAAACATATAGAACAGAGACACTCCTCGGGAGCAATGCCAGACGACACCTACGCAGAACAGGTCGGAAAATTAGATGGTCAGATTAAAAGTCTGAAGAAGAAGATTGATGGGAAGGAAAAAGAACTAGCTGATCTTGCTGAATAATTATGAGGTATGTGCCTCTTTTTCTTGGACTCTGCCGCTCGAGAACAGGGATTTCTTTTCATTCTATATCTGAGATTTTGGGGGACGTGATAGGGTCTAAATAGGTCATAGTAGACTTATCGAAATAATGAACAAAAATTAGTATGAGATAAATAAATACTGAACAGAATGCTATGCTCCCTAAAAGAAAGAGTGTAAGATTAGCAAGAGTGGACCAAACAAAAAGTCCAACTGCTAAACCTCCAAGAAGCATAATATCTGTCAAAATCCTAATTCTATTGCTTTGATCCATAAAGAGCGAAATAGCCCAAATAGATGCGAATACACTAGAGAATACTAGTAGCTGCCGCTCTAATGTAAAATCAATCAGCCAACTTAGGAAATATGTCTGAATTCCGAATATCCAAATTATGACTGCAATTATGAATGAGAGTTCACTCAAGCATTTATTGAGATGTTTCACCCGTAGCTCAGTAATGAGAGCTAGACTAAAAGCAATGGATAGAAGCTGGAAACCCACAACGAATGAGGCACTAAAGACCAAGATAACCTCTAATCCTGTGACAATATCAACCCCAATTGCCATCTGAGTGATTAACCAACCAAAAGCGATAAAGAAGACTCCAAGACCCAATAGTAGGCCCTGTATGACAATATTCGAAAAGTAGCGTTTTCTTGTAATATCAAATGGTAATTCTACGAGAGTCAATGGTTTAAATGAAATCGTTGTTATTTTCTGTATTAACCGTTTGACGAATCGGAATGGAGATTTCGCATAATGATACAATCGATCTATCGCAGGAGCTAAAAGAAAACCCACGAAGATTATGAGTACGAATCCTAGGTAGATAGTGCGACCAGGAACCAAGATCAATAGAGTTAGTACGATAGGTAACCAAACCATTGAAGCCGAGAATGGAACATGCTCACCTGTCCCACGAATCATTCTTGCAGAGGAGAATATTGAGAAGAATGGCATTAGCATGACAAAGTAATACTTGAAAACACCTCTGGGACCAAACAATGAAACAATTAGCATCAAAAGCATGGTAATGAACAAGATACGTCGCAGATAGGTTACTTCTTCGCCAATATACCGATCTTTGAGTACCATCAAACCTGCACATAATATTACACCAAAACCTAGAGGTCCACCGGATATGATGATGGTATCGAGTATTTCAGCAAATTGAGCATTCCCTGCGATGATAAATAGAACTTGTATTCTCATTGGCTGGTTATATGCTGGTGGTTCTGTAAAGTTGCCTTCAAAAGAGAAAGACCCCAAAGCAAGTCTCCAATAGTCCCAGAAATGCGGTTGGGCAATTATGAACGGAAACATTACTGCGCCAACAAAGATTAACACGAATACAACACTAATCATGAAATTTGGCAGGTCGAAATAATCTATGAATGGTTGGAGGCTTGATCGGACTTTTTCCGCGGCATCACGTTTTTTTTCATCGTTCGTGGTTTTCGGTTCATTAACTTGAACCTCTGTATCATCTGCTTGCTTCCGTTCTCTAGGGCGTACCAAAAGATAAACGACAAGCGGAATTCCTAGGAACCACGCTGTTTGTTTGAATAATGCAGCTGACACAATCAGAAGAGTCCCTGTGAGACGCTTTCCTCGGATAAGCATGTAAAATCCAGCAAAGAAGAAGAACACAAAGGGAGCGGGGTTGAACCATAAGAAGTCTGTGTGGTATAACATCAAAGGATTGAGAAGATAGGTTAGAGCTGCTGCTTCTCCAACTCGCTTATTTAACGACAACTCACTAGCAATCCCGTATATTGGTAGTGCTGTCAAGTAGCCAAATATAGCGATTAGGAATCCGATACCCCAGTTAGTCCAGCCCATCATATTTCCAAGTGCAATTCCTGCAGCATAGAGATATGATGTGAAAGGAGGGAACATGTGGGCACCATTTTCATTTGTGACGCCATTCAACTCTAGGAGTCCATACTCAGGAGAGTAGGGCATCACTCCATATAGCGAATTATAACCCCAATGAACGTAGTAGAAAGAGTAATCACTATATCCTTCAAGCTGATACTCAATTGTAAAACCGAAAAGTTGGATCGTACCAGGTTCAGGAAGTGGTCCGAGCCAAGCAGCGCGGGTTCTCCAAATATTACTATCTATATAGTCAACGACTGCCACATTGAAAACGATAGCCCAGACAATAAAACCAATGAACATGACTGCTATGAGATAGCGATACTCAATCAGAAATTTGGCAATCTTAGCTCCAGCTCGAAGAAGCCAGCTATCAACTATACCTGAAATTTGTCGAGTTCTGTGGCTAGCTCTCAGTTGGGGCATAGTTTCTTCGATGTCCTTTCCCTGATTAATATATGTTCCAACGAATGTTGTCCTTCACATCTCAAGGATTGCGTTACTAAAAGCACCATCTTTCGTCACATCAATAACAGGGATTCCCTGCCAACCTTGAACGTCGGTGTGAGTGATTAAGAGTATCTGTTCAAAACTCTGGTCATTAATGAGGTTCCTCACAACAGCTTCTCGTCTATTTTTGTCAAGACCACCCAAAGGTTCATCGAGAAGTACAGAACGAACACGTGGAGTCACAATGGGGCTATCCTTAAGTGGTCGAATGCTGCTCATGGTACGACTTATTCCCATTCGTAACGCCAGGCTAATTGCAGTCCTGTCACCATAACTCAGCTGAGATGTTTTTTTCCAAGCTTGATCTCTTTCATCCCAAATTCGAAGGACTAAACCCGGACCTGCACGACCCTTGGCGGGTGTTGGCTCTAAATCAATTGCTGTATACTGACCATTCGTGAATGATCTAACATAAGGATTAGTCGCCCCTCTGATAATACCAAGCAGTCGTTTTTGAAACACATAATCAGTGACAAACCCACTCACAAGTCTTCTTCGAACATATTTCGCGTGTTCATTCATATTCTCAAGTTCAACAATTTCAGATCCAATCTGTTCCATCTGTGATTGCTTACCCTGAAGTTCAATGATTTTGGCTTTTTCTCGTTGAATGTTATCTTCGCTTTCGATTGTTTCCTTTCGAAGCGCCTTTAAAGCAGATGTGAGTGAGATTACTTTCTCATGAAGTTCAAGAATAGTAGGCATATTGAATTTCTTTAGCAGATTATTAACACTCTTGATGTCATATTTTTCTAAGAGCGTTGAAAATTCCTGCTCAACTTTGGACAACTTCTCTTTTGTCTGGTCAACTCTTTTTTGTCCTTGACTAGCTCTTTTTACTGCGTCTTCACTCTTGGACATCCTACTAAGTTGGTCTTCAAAATCATCAGAAGATGTCATGAGCTCCTTTTTGGCAAGCTCTAGTTCCTTTCGTTTTGTTTCTCCATCATTGATTGTTGTCTTGTATTCAGCCACGAGTTTCTTTCTTTCTTCTACGGAAAGCGGTTTTGCACAGGTTGGACATTCGATGATATCATCTACTGCAGCAGCAGTAAGTATCTGTATTTTTTCTTCAAGATCATGTTTTGTGCCTGAAATCATTCCGATATCCTGATCTAGACGTTGAACCTTACTCCGGATTTCTTTTCGTTCTTTCTCAATCCGTTTTCTTCCCTGCTCAAGAGCGTCCAATCGCGCGTTCAAAACTTTGGGACTAGCATCAACCACGCCAGCTAGTGCAATATCATCCTTTAGTCCTTCAATCTTAACTTCAACCTCTTGCTGAAGAGATTCAAGATTTTTACTGAGTTCTTGAACCTTCTTCAAGATTTCAGCATTTGGCAGCTCTTCAAGTATTTTTGCGGTGGATTCAATCTCTTTCTTTTTTAGACTTAGAACAGATTCTAAACGGTTAATCTCATCTTGGCGCTCAGTAACCATTTCCTCAATTTGTTCAGGACGAATATAATTGGACTTCAGAGAGTTGATTTTCGAGTCGACATCTTTCTCAAGACTTTCTAGATGACTCGACATCTGATTAAGTAAATCAATATCATAGACCTTTATGAGAAGGTCTCTCAGAACTGAGGGTGTGGCATTCGCAATCACTGCAACCTCCCCCTGTCGAACAAGAAGTGTATTCAGAGCCTGCCTTAGTTCGAGGCTTAGAATCTCATCAAGCTTAGAATTCACAGACTTGCTTTTGTCTGCAATACGTTTCGAAGCGCCTTCTCGATTTATGAATAGGACAACAGCCATTCCATTCGCAGGATCATAGGAGCGATCGATCTTGTATTTAGTATCTGCAATCTGGAAAGTTAGTACAACTTGGCAGTTGGTAGACCTGAAGTTTATGAGCTCATCATTTGTCAGGTCAACCGCATCCGCGCCCCAGAAACCCCAGAGGATAGCTTC
This sequence comes from Candidatus Thorarchaeota archaeon MP11T_1, assembly GCA_002825515.1. The sequence continues at coordinate 12,280 of PJET01000112.1, forward strand.
AAAGAGAGAGGATTTTCCTGTTGAATTTGGACCTCTTATGAGAATAAGTCCTTCAGGGAGATTTGCATCTCCTTCAGGCAACATGAGACTGCTGAAAGGCTTGAAGTTACGAATCTTTAGCTGGAGGAGTTTCATTTTTCATCCTCCATTATTGATTCCGTGTTCAATCGACCTTCCTTCTTTCCTACCGCGTATTCAAGAGAACGTACTGCAATCTTTGTGAGCATACTCGGATCCATGCTCTTGTCAATCTCCAAGGTATCAAGATACGCACGGAAATCCTCCTCAGGGTCCTGAATGAGATATTCAGATTCAATTTCAGGATATGATGCAGATGTGAACTCTTCGTCGATAGATTGTCGAATAGACCAAAACAATTGAGCCACATTATATTCAGATTCTTTCGAATGGATTTTCATTCTTAAAGCTTCAAGAGCCATCCCAAGCTCAAATGAACTCACACGAGTTGCTTTCCCTTCAAATACAAGACGAATTCGAGCTGCTGTTTCAGGATTCCATGGATCTTTTACTTTGCTCTTATCAAATAGAGCATAGATCTTGTCTGAAACTGATTCAATTGAGTCATCGACGTCTATCTTGATATTCTCGTTGATAAGATGTCTTTTGAACTCAAGAGTGTGTGGTGTTACTGCCGGCTCAGCACCTGCGTGAATATCCACCACGAGGAATCCCTTCTTATGTCGAGCTTCATCAAATCTCCAACGTTCAGGAGACCCAGCGTACCATGCTCCTTTGGATTGCTGATGCTGGTGATGGTCATGTCCCAATGCGATGTAATCGTAATCCATTGAGAAAATACTCTTGAATAATGTCTGGTCAATCTCCATTCCATGAGCTACTGCAATCGAGGGTCTTGATCTGACTCGAGTTTGGTGAGTTGTGATCCAATCATCAAAACCCGAGATCATATCTGCAGATTTTAGGACTGCATAGTCCATGAAAGGGAAGCAATAAGCATCCAATCTTTCATAGGAATACACAAGCGGCTCTCCCTCCCTCACTGCTCGTTTGAGATCTTGTTGCGTAGCAACATCGAGACCTGGAACAGCCAGTTTCAGGCTATCGAGGAGAGAAACCTCTAGAAGTCTATAGAGACCATGATTTCCTTCAATAATTAGAACAGGGGTTGCTGTTTTTTCTATAAAGTTCTGCAGGACCGTAATGGCTGCTTCCTGAGCAACAACAGGTGGTTGGGATGGATTACCTTCCCAAGGGGAATTATATAGGTCACCAGAATGAACAACAAGGTCAACAGGAGGATCGAGTTTGGATATCCTATCAAAGAGTTCTCGAAATCGCTCATAGAAATCATTCTCAAGGAGTTGAGACCGCATCTCTTCTCCCCATACATTTGGACGAACACCATCTCTTGGACGAGTTCCAAGGTGGGTATCTGAGATGTGAGCGATTCTTGCTTTCATTTGGTCAGCCTCATAGAATATGTTCTTGTTTCTTCTTTGACTCTTTGTCTTTGTATCTATACTTGTCCTTTTCATAAATGTCATCGAAAAGAGGTATCTTGACAGGTAGAGGAAGCTCTCTATATGATTGGGTCACTATTCCTTCTCCCCGAGACATTACCCGAAATTCATCCTCAAATCCTGATATATTCACACTTGCATTCTCTATACATGCGCGTATCTCACGCTCATTTCCAAGTCTTAGATTAATTTCAGTGTTCATCTGGCTCAGTATGACATTGTCAAGTACACTAACCTGCTGGCTCACAACTAGCAATCCAATATTGAACTTTCGACCTTGACGTGATATATCTTTGAAGACGGATTGGCCGCGCATCAGCTCAGGGTTGAGTATTGATGGTGCCTCCTCCACTGTAACTTGAATCACTGGAAGTTTCCGGGGATCTTGAACAGGAGTGTCATCTCCTACACCTCCCAGACCATAAAATGCACGAGCCTGTTTCTTAACATTTTCAAAGAATGGTTTGGGAAGACGCATCTGACCCTGATTCTCAAAATCGCTCAAATTACCACTACTCTTCAGAGCGCGCCGCATATCAGACAATGTCCGTGTTACTATAGTTGTCAAAAGGAATTGCTCCATATCACTCATTAAGCTAGTATTAACGACGAGAACTCTACCGGTTTCCATTGCAGAGAAGATGTCACTAAGGATGGAACTTCCAGTTTCAATGAAAATTGGAGACCTATCAAGGAAACTGAGTCTGCGTTTGACTGCTCTCAATGTTCCGACAGGTACTCCTGCATCTTCCTCGGTCATATTGATAATCGCACTTATCCAATCCTCTTTTTCTGCTGAATACTGTGCATCTATGAAGGAAGACATCTCAGGTGTGAACTCACGTATTGAGTATAGGTCTCTAGGTTGAATCTCAGACCACAAGATTCTGACCTCACGAGCGTACTTCCGAATCTCTCTGGTTGTAGCCCTCTTGTGGGTTGTTAGATAGTAGAAGTCACCAATAACTTCAGACCTGGTTGATGAGCTCATATCTTCAACAACATGTTGGATACCATGCTTGTCTACGCCCTTGGCAAACTCGTCATGGGGGTCTATACAGAATGCAGATATTCTTGGCAGCCCTTGATTGGGGGTTCTGAACGCATTGAGATTATTATCAATGATTGATTTTATCAGGACCATCATCAAGTTACTCTTTCCTGCCCCTGTAGAGCCAAAGATTCCTACATGCATTGGTAGATATTTTGATGGGATCTTTATTGGAACATTGAGTGTCTTCTCTCCAATTTGTAGATCACCAACGTAGACTTCTCCATCGGTCTGTTCCCTCAACATATTCTGGACATTCTCATCAGATGTGCCTGGAATTGGTCTGTAAACAGATGCTAAATGATCGGGTAGACGTCTTGGAGAATGGAATTTCCACTTGCCTTTCTCTTCCTCTGCGTAACCGAGCATTCTGCCACCAACGGAGAGTAGCATGTTCCGCTCGATCCCAGAAAGATAAGCATCGCCTTCAACCATGAGCGTGCCAGCTACACGAGCCAAATCATCGACTTGTCGTACATAATTTTCTAGACCGAGTACTCTGAAGAAGAACACTCTCTCGTGGCCATCGCGATGGGAATATATCAAAAAAATCTCCCCGACACTAATATCACGGTTATTTCCCATTATTCCAAGCGATGTTTGGTTTCCTGTACCAACTTTTCCATAAAGTTCCCCAAGTTTGTCTTTATCTAAACTCATTGTGTTTTCCTCGGTTATAGGTCATAATCTGCACGGAGTGGTTGTGCATCGCGTCGTTCCAAATTCATTTCCGCTCTGACATCCATGCACACTTCTTTTGCTAGTCGCAAGTCTTCATAGCTTAGCTTGCACGACTCATGCGCCAATGCAAGAGGTACTGGGTATCCGTACCACCGGGCATCTCTTGACATGAATTCAAGTTCAGCAAATAGTCCCTTTTCATTAGTACGGGTAGCCTCAGGGTCACCTGGAACAAATATGTTCTCAAGCCACCAAATTCTGTCAAAATCAATTCTAGAAGGTCGATTATCACGAGAGAAGCTGTATAGGTAGGGTACTGCCAATATTGGAGGGATGTAGGTTCGATCATCGTAAATATGGAGACCTCCCTCGGGGTCTTCACTACTGGGAAGGAGACAGAACCATTTTGCGCCACTTCCGAAAACATCTCGTGCCATATTCGCAATTCGATGAGCAAATGGGATTGTATGGTTTTTACTAACAGCACACAATACAACATTCTTCTGTCGTGCTAAGGCGCATAGGTCTCTGAGCATGAACCCACTTGGCATTGATGGATAGTGTCGAACAAAATGCATGAAGACAGATAGAGCGCCATCCAAGAGCAGATATTTTGGATTAATGTCGCTCATCAACACTTTGCGTGCTGCTGCATATTCACTGGTTTTTCTTATTTCTTCATGAACAGTTGGATTAGTCAATAATTGTTCTCTAGAGATCAACGACTCTATCTCTCGCAGACGTGGAATATGCTTTTCATATTCGGTTTCTGTGAAATCTGAGTAGGATGAAATAGTTCCCTTTGTATAGTCTTTGAAAAATGGAAGCGTGAGACTTACGATGTCCTTCAGGGGATAGATATTCGCTAGAGTTTCAGCTAGCTTATCACGAGCATCATTACGAACTCCGGAATGCCAGTGGAGGTCTATGTGAGGTTGCTCGCCCAATTCATGCTCTAGCATATCTCGTTCTATTGGTGAAAATAGTGTTTCAGATCGTGTGTTTGTATCCACAACTACAGTGGAAGTGCTGATTAAATGAATACGAATGTCATCAAGGGTCATAAGACTATCAGATCCAGACCCATCAATAGCAGCAATACGGAAGTCGCTATTCAGAATCACATCAGGGCTATAAGGTGTAAGAGTATCCAAAAGCCGCTCTTTGATTCGGACTTCATCCTTTGCAAACTCTTGTTCATCGCGTCGGTCCTGTTGATTTTGAATGTCAGTGAAGACCATCTTTAGAGTTCTTCTGAATTTTTCAGTGAGAATCTTATCTAACATAGAATCCAACTCGCTATCTACTATTCCTTAGAATTTGCAGGACCTCTGAACCTGAGTCCGGTCAGAGTCATAAAAAGATAGCACTCGGCGGACCAGAGTCCTCTGAAAGATGGTGATGTGACTCTTTTGGTTGGACTTTTCACATGAAATTCACATAGGTTAGAAATTAGCTTATTAATAACAAGCTCAACCGTAGTAGTGCAGCAGTCATTCTGGTTAGACCGTGCCAGTGGAATTTGACGGGAAGTGATTCGTTGCTCAAAATAGTTTACTTTGGAAAAACTTCGTTCGCACTCGAGTATAATGAAATGACTGTTCTCTTGAACCCAGGAATTTGGGATGGAGAGCCAGTCGTTCCTGACGACTTCAATGCGAGAATAGTAATCGCTACGAATCAATCTGATGATGCAGTTGGTAATGCTGCAGAAATCGCTGTCAATTCAAAAGCATGGTTCCTAGGTAATCAAGGAGCAGCTGACAAAGCTTCTGAAAAAGGTGTCAAGCCGTGGTTAGTTCATGTTCTCGAATCTGAAGAACCCTATGAGATTCAGGATTTGAAGATTACACCATACGCTCTTTCAAAAATCGATGAGGCAGAAGGTGGCAGAATTGAAAATCTCGGTTTGTACATTGAGATTGGAGATATGAAAGTAGGATACCTTGGTGATGCGGTGATACGTGGTCCATTCGAGCAGTTCGATATGGATGTTCTCATAGTTCCAGTAGGTGGAGATGGAGTCTTTCAGGTAAAAGATGCAGTTAGTCTGTGCATTGATGCTAAACCACGCATCGGTGTACCTATGAGGTGGACATCAGATGAGGATCCGAAGAAATTCTCCAAATATATTCAGCAGTTTGGTCAAGGAATTACTCCAGTGATTATGGAACCAGACCAAGTCCTAGAGGTGTTCTGGGCAGCAGGAAACGAGTTCAGATACGAATTAAACTGATATTTACCTGCGAGGTCGGTACTAGAACCAGAAGATTCCCCCACAAAAAAAAAGATTGCAAAAAATGAGTGTGCATTGAATGAGTGAAAGAAAAAAGGTCGTAATTGACCTCGAAGAGTCAGAAAGGGTTCATCTTGGAAAAAAATCCGAGTTGAATAATATTGATGCTTCGGGTGTTTTAAGCGTTAATAATGTGTCAGATAGGAGTCGTATCTGGAATGTTAAGGTCCATCTTGGAGAAACCCGTGGTGCTACTGATCTCAGTGAAGAAAAACTAGTCGCAGGAGAAATAGATGCGGGCGGAAAGTGGGAAGCTAACTATGGTCTTAGTGTAGGATCACCGATACTAACTTTCAAAGAAGTGTTTGACACTTGTAGTACCATAGAAACAGACGAACCACACTGGGCTTATGTTAAGAACAAGGAAAACCCTGTAAAGATTACTTTTACTATCACCAATGAAACAGATGGCGAAATCGATAATATCATTCTCAACAAGACAATCCCGCCTGAACTCTCCAATATCGAAATTGCGTCTGTAAAGTCAGGTACTGCTGAATTTGATGAAGGAACTAAACAAGTTGTCTGGAAAGACTTTGTAGTTTATCCACACGAATCCACTTCACTCGTTCTACGAGCAACGGGAAATGTCGAGGATGCACAACCCAAGAAAGCTGGAGATGTTGTTATCACTTATAGAGGAGAAGAACAACAAAAATCTAAGCTAAATCCCAACCTCACTGCACTTACTGAGTTCTTAACGGGAATAGAAACTGCTGAAACTGAACCAAATCAATGGCAATGCACACTTGAATGTTCGAATGAGAGCGACCTAATTGTGAGGCTAGACAAAGCAGAAGTGTATCTCACTCCTGAGGAGGGTGGTGAGAAGCAAAAGATGATAGAGGAAACTCCTGGAGTTGAATTAGAACCGGACCAAGAATGGACTTCATCATTTGAGGTCGAGAGCAAGTCGACTCCTAAATGTACTCAAGACATCATATACACACCTGTTGGAGAAATCAAGAAGAGAGTAATTGGGACAATTAAGAAAGAGCCTCAAGAGATTCCAGTTTATAGTATTGACTATACAAAGACATTCGATCCATCCTCTGTATCTAGCTTTGACAAGACACCAGTTGAGGTTACAATAGAAGTGACAAACAATGGTTCTGCAAAATTGAATGAAGTTACTATCGAGGATAATCTACCAGATGATGTCATGCCTCCAACTAGTGAGCATGTCACTGTCTGGATTAGAGATGAGGAGTATACTGGACCTTTTGAGTTTGTAATAGACCCTGAAGACCAAGATCCTGAGAGACCTCATAAGATATCATTCAGATTGGAGGGTCTCAAAGATTCGGTTGGAGAATTGGAGCCTGGTGAAAGCCTCAAGATCAACTATGCCATAATGGCTTGGCGCAGTCGACCTGAGAAGGAATATCCATCACCAGTCACCTGCACAGCAAACACAGAACCTGCAGGTATTCCTGCAGTAGCAGCGAGTCCAGATGATGGGCACAAGCTTGGCGTCATCTACAAGAAACGAGCGATTTCCACAAAGAAAGCAATAAACAAAGGAGCAGGGGCTGGAGAGTACATTGTAGTACTCGTAGTTTCAAATAGTGGAGAGGTGACTGCTGAGAATATTGAGGTTTCCGATTGGATCCCCTCGGGATTTGAGTATGTATCCACCGATCCAGAAGAGGATGCTCCTGAAGTTTCTACTGTTGCCGATGGCTCAAAAATGGTTTGGACATGGACTCGAATGAATCCTGGAGACAAGAAAAAACTCAGAGTCACAGTGCAGGGCGAGGGCGAGTACGAACGCCGTGAGCCTGAAGTTACCTCAATCTAGTGTAAAAATGATGCAAAGAATGGGTAAGGAGATCCCTTACCCATTCGGACAATTACTTCGTAGATTCGTTTTCAATCTCTTCGAGTGCTTTCCGAGTTTCTTCTAACTCAGCGTCGATATCTTCGAGTGGGGCATAATCATCGTCACCATTGAAAAGGCTGGTGTCAAGATTATAGAAAACTTTGAACCCAGAGAGTGTTTTACGCAGCGCATTTGAAATCTCAATAATAGCACTTCCAAGGTCCGCTTCAGTCATGTCCTTATCATTATGTTCGTAGACAAAATCATACGCTCCTCTCACAGGTTTGAAGCCAAGATCAAGAAGCCTGCTCATCACTTGAGATGGCGAAGCACCTTCACTATAAAACCAAACAGATACTCGTGTAACATATCGAGCCATTATCAATCACTCCAGATCAATTCAAATCTAAGGACCGCCACTTGATATTCTTTATGACCTTTTTCATAAGACACATATTTCATCTATGGAGAACTAGGGAGAAATCCTCATGTATCAGGGCATGTTTCCACTGATTGATACATCCACAAGTTGGATTCTGTAGCAATGATGGGTCTTGGTTCAGAGAGAATTGGCGTATTGCTTCTAATATTCCACTATCACAAATGCCACAATTGTGTGCCCCTCTTTGCTTCCCTCCCCCTACGGGATCGCAGACAATCTTCATCCATCGATCCGAAATATTAGTTGCCTCGCGGAGCACTTCTAGAACACTCCATAACCAAGGGGGTCGATAATTACCTCGTGTCCAGAGTTTCTCAACAAGCGTATCTCTCTGAACGTTGACTGGATTCAGAGAAACTGTTGTGACTCCTAATGTTCGTGCTTCTTGGATTGTTGATATAGCATCAAGTAGGGCATCACGCTCAGTAAGGAGAGGGGGTTTAAGTAGAACATAGGCGCGAGTCCCAATATTGAATTTCTTAGCAGTTTTTAGAGCGTTGCTGAACATCTTCAAGTCGAAATTCTTGTTAATACACACTGTACGAACAAAATCACTTGAACTTTCGAGACCCATCCCAATCTCAATAGTTCTGTCACCGAGTACTTCTCGAATTTCTGACAGAATCACTTCATTGAAATATTCCGGTCGAGATTCGAGGACTACTTCACGTATCCGTTCATCTTTAGCTATTAGCATTAGAATCTTAGATCTTGCCTCTGAAGGAATCTCTTCATCATCCAAAAAACTACCACTTGTGTATATCTTGACTGATATTGGAGATTTCTTCATGTCAAGCTCTAACATTGCGAACTTGAATTGAGCAACTATCTCTTCAGAAGTTGGCTTTTCTTGTGTACCATCCAGGAGATAACTACACATTGTGCAACCTCCTGCATCACTTCGTGCATGTGCACATCCTATAGTTGACAAGACGACTGCGAGTGCAATTCCTTGTTCTCTACCCACTCTTGCAGGTGCTGTCCACTTTGCAGATGGTTTTATTGGGTCCCGTTTCTTCCTCTTTCTGAGCGAACTTCCTCGAGCCTGTAGAGTTGCTTGTTGAACAACTTCATTGATTTTATTGAAAGACTCTTTCATACCTCTCCTTCACTCCTTTTTATGACGTACAGATACAGCTCTACCTCGAGTCAGCTCACACATCTCACGACCGGACATCTCACTTCTGCCTACTGCAATGACCTCATCAGACTCGTTAATGACAATAACTTCATCTCCAGGACGAATGACATAATCAGCCTCTTGAACACCGACAGCGAATATGGATCCACCTTTGACCTTTGGGGCTTCAAGGCGGACCCAGTAGCGATTAAGTGGAGCAAGAAGCTCTCCTCCAGCAAGTGTCAGTGAAAGACTCCCACTTTCCGCCACATAGGAACAGACTTGTTCTTCATTTACACTACAAATTATCAATTTGTATGGTTTTCCTCTTAGTTTGGCATGTTCCGGCACCAATACGTCACCAGCTCCTGCTCCAAACTGATAATCCGCTGTTGCTGAAACAATCTCCTCCAATTCCGTTCTGCGTCCTCCAGATATGGATAGAATCTCTCTGAGTTCTGTGAGTGTATCCTGTAATGCACGTAGTGATTCACGACTTGTTGCTCTACTCTCATGCGTAGTATAGACTAGACTCTGAGAAATCCTCGATTCAGCGGCACGAACAATGTCCAGGTATCCACCAGATACATGTGCTACGACAACAGAAGACTCAGGGAATTTATTGAGATGAGTAACAAGAGCATTGGAACCGATCGCGATTTCTTCTGTATCCCATTCACCAGTAACTGGTATATCATACTGACCAGCAGGATAGATGCGTTCCAGTTCTCGAGGAACAAGGCCAAGTGGTGAGGTAAGTATTACTTGAGCCACTCTGGACTCCATCCCACTCATTGCAGATTCAATTACTGCATAGAACTTTCTATGAGACTTTGAGTCAGAATAGGGTTTCTTCGCAGAGCAAGGCAGAAGGAGTATGATGGGTTTGTTATCGGGAGCAGAATATCTACTTGCTACATAGTTTCTAAACCTTCTAACCACTGGAGCATTGTAAGATTCAGACCCGATTACAGGCAAAGCATCAGGTCCGGTAGTAGGAGAGAATTCTTCTATAAATGGATAGAGTTCTCTATTGACCAGTCGTATGAGAGATGCTTGTGCTGGAGAATTATGAGTAGAACTCTCTACAAGCCATCTTAAACGACCGGACCTCATAGCATCCGTAGACTCAGAGAGAATAGATTTGTAAATTCCGAGGTTGTGTTCTAGAATAATACTCTGCAAGGCTTCGGGATTAGCATTGTCAATCTTTTCACAAGCAGGACATGAGCAATAGCGACGTTCTTTTTCAAGCTCTATCTTTTCAGAACCATTTTTCCATAGTCTTAGATTCTTTGATGCTGCTTCCTCTGCGTGACCAATATCAATGATATCAAACCCGGTATAATAGAGGAGCGGAATAAGCCCTGGTGCAATACGACCAAGAGCAATTGTAATCATGTAGACTGGTAGATGACTTCGTAGTTGAATAGCACGGAAGTCATGAGGACCTAGTTGGCCATTGAAAGAAAATACGGCACCATGAGAACTATACTTGTGTACATTAGTAACTGATTCTTGATTTAACTCAGATGGGATGCGAATTACAGTCATAGATGGATCAATGTCTTTTGTAATTCTTATGAGAGCTTCATGTTGAAAGTCAAGAATTAGATCAGATGATTTATGACTGATACTGGCGAGTGAAATCAAAGAGGGCATGATAACTACGTCATGTTCTCGGATATTTGACAGAGAAGAATCATTGAAGTGACTAGAGAAAGGAATTGCTATCAGCATTGGCTTCTCTGATAGATATTCGTCACGACCGAGCGTCCCATATGAAATGATAGTGTCAGTGGATATGAAGGAGGATGCCAATAGAGGTGTCGTATATGTTGTAGTTCCTAGAATATACTCACCCACACGAGCAGGACCATCATGACCACGACCTACACGAAACTCGGCCAATTACTATTCACCTCATTAGACAAGGGGTTGATATCCCATATATCCCTCGGTGTCAACTGTTGTTTCTACTCTTTCGAGGATTCGGTTGATGCTTTCCAACGCACCTAGTTTGAATAGAGGACTGTTGTTATTACCGCAGTGGTATGAATACGTGCATAGGGGGCAGCCATCTATTGTATCACAGTCGCACTTCTCAAGGATCGTCTTGGCTCTTCGGAATGCCTCATCAAGTTTTTTGAACAGGAGTTTGGAGGCACCATTTCCACCAGGACTACCATCATAGACGAAGATAATGCCTGAGTCACCCATAGAAACACCTCCTATCTCCCGTGTACCGCCACCAGTGAGCATGTCACTAGATTCTATTAATACATGTTCAAGCGCATGAAAGGCACCGCCATAAAGTTCAGCTGGACCCATTCGAGGACCCTTTGATACACCTAATTCTCCAGAAGTTAGGTCATTGACTGCCTTTACTGGTTCAGGAGCTGTGAAAGCAAAACCACGAGTTCGATACTTGTAAAGAAGGGGTTTAGCAAGACTAGACTTGTTCAAAACTCGACCAGTCCTCGTTTCCTTCGTCACATAACCATCTACCGTCTGTGTCATCTCAAGGGTGCAATATACAGCATTGAGACCAAGAATCTTGCTTCGTTCTACTATGTCAATAATCCTAGGCATCGTCGAGTAGAGTGGTTTAGTATGCTCACTTCTGTTAGCATGTGGTACGACCGAGGCGCGTCCCAAACCAGGTGTGTACTTGAAATCAACTGATAGGTAGTTCTTCCCACCATGAAGGTAGATAGCACCTGGGTGAAGTTCTTGGGCAGCCATTGGCATTGACCGTTCACCAAGCCCCTTATTCCCAGTCTTGATCTGAACGGGATCTCCGATACCTCTGATACTATATCCACGCCATTCTTTTCTTGCTTGGTCAAAATCAACAATTCGAGCTTTTCCATCATTTTGAACTCGAATCAGACCTTCACTCTCGAGCTTCTCAATTATTTCTTGGTGTCGCGAAAATTCAGAAGTTGCTAATTTTCCACTCATGGCAGCCGCAATAAGTTGGTAATATCCAACAACCTCATTCTCTGGTTCCATATATGCTGCGTCTATGTCTGAGAAATATTTCTCAGGCTCATGTCGATAGAAGGAAGATATAGGATCATTCTCTCTGAGAGCTAGTATAGCTACACTCTCTTGTCCCTTCCTTCCTGCGCGGCCTACACGTTGAGTCAGTCGTGTTATTGACACAATCATACTGACAACACTATCTAGATCACCAATGTCAATCCCGAGCTCAAGGGTTGGAGTGGAAACGATGACAGGGAGGTCTCCAGACCTGAACTTATCTTCAACTTCACTTCTGTACTTCTTTGGTAACCCAGCTCTATGAACCATTGATTTGATGCCAGTATCACCGATGAGCATATTCAATACTTCAGCTTCAGAATGTGTGTTGCCAAAAACGAGTGTCTTGAAATCACCCTTTCGGAGTTGGGCGACAAGGTCAACTATCATACTGTATTTACTTCTCATTCCCGGATAGTACATCATGAAATGTACTGGTCCACGTTTGGCAGTCACAGACTCAATAAGTCTGACATCAGTGTCAAATAGAATATCTGCAAACTCCTTGGGATTGGAAACTGTGGCTGATGCGCCAATTTTCTGAAATTGACCAGATTCTAACGCCAATCTCTTTAGAATATAATAGACATTTGTTCCCATAGACCCTGTATAAAGATGAATCTCATCAAGAACTACAAATTGCACTGTTCGCAGCAGTGGCACGAGTCGAGATTCAGCCCAGCCAAGATGATAATGAAGAACATCCGGATTTGTCAGCAGAATATCTGGAGGTGATTCATATATTCTCTGTCGAGTATTCTGCGAAACGTCACCATCAAAAATTGAAACAGTGAGATTAGAGGCTGCACTCATTCGCTTGATTTTATCATACTGGTCTCTAGCCAAAGCTTTCGTTGGATAGACTAACAGAGCTCGAACTCCAGGATTATTGAAAGAGTCTTGAACTGAGAGTAATAGCTTTCTAATTATAGGCAGGATGAAAGCCTCAGTCTTGCCCTGACCAGTCGGTGCCGCAATTACTAGGTCCTCACCATCCTCGATAGCATTGAATGAGTCCTCTTGAAATTTGTACAAAGTTGTTATACCTCGATTTTGAAGGTATTCCTTCAGCCTCGTTGGTATGTTGAGTGTGGCAGTTTCAATGCCATACTCAGCATCAGAAGCTGGCATGAGCTGATATTTTACGAGATAGTCACGTCCGCTCATGAGGAGTCTTCTAAGAGGTTCTGAAAGATCAGCAAGGTCTGCTCCGCCCTCACTCACTAATTTTGTGATTGTTTCTTTGGACTGAACTCGTGAGCTTGAATCTGTAGAACGAAGGCGCCTCCTTGGTGTATCAGCACCTGATCCAAGATACTTCTTTTTTTGTGAATCGGTTATTTCTGGTGCCGTACCTGCCTGAACTTGAAGTGTATATGCCTCATATGCATCAAAAAGGTCAGTCTTTCTTCCACCAATTGAAACCTCGACATTGCAAGAGGAACATGTCACTGTCCAAATATCTCCACCTCTCTGGAAGTCAAGTCGAGATCCACATTTTGAACAGTGTAGGACAGGCACAATAATCACCGAAGTCTCTAGAAATCTCTTCCATTGACTGCCGCTTATCAAACTTTGGCCCTGGCGAGTACTAAAGGACAAAAAGGTGATAACGCAATCCTTATAACCGATTGTGCAACCAATTTGCACAACCGACTCGTGCCGGAGACGGGAGCGTAGACATAATGGTTGAAGACATAAATTCCGATGATTTGCCAAAGATTATCGAGGGTCATAAGGTAGTGTTTGTTGATGCTTGGGCAACCTGGTGTGGTCCATGCCGTACACTTAGTCCAATTCTCGAAGAGGTCCAAGAGAAATTCAAAGAGAGAGGCCTCAAGGTTGTAAAAATCGATGTGGACCAAAATCGTGAGTTCTCGATGGAGAACCAAATTACAGGCGTTCCAAGTGTACTAGTGTATTCTGAAGGTAAGAGAGTAATCTTTGATGATGGCTCTGGACGAAAGATGGACAAACTGGTTGGTGTAATGCCACCGGAAATCTACGAACAGATTGCTGATAATCTTCTTGCACAAGAGGCTGCATAAACATACTTTGCAATTCTTTAGGGGATTTTTCCCCTACATCTCATCTTCTCAGTAAACCACAGGTTGAATGAGAAGTCTAAAACACGATTCTATTCTTTCTCATACTGGACTAGTTTGCAGATTTCATTCAGATCTTGTGGAAAAGGTTGGAAGACTGTCTGTTTCAAAATATAGTCCTCCTCGAATCTTAGTGCCCAGAGCAGTAGAGATTCACGTAGCGATGTAATCGACATTCTTCCTTGGCGATATTGGTCCAACCTAGAAAGAAAGAACTTTTTCTCATCTCCTTTGAGTTTCTTTGAGAAATAGCCAAAAATCTTTGAGAAGACGTTCACAACGTTTGAACTTCTTGGGGTGATAACTAGGGTTTCCTTCAATGTTTCCAAGTACCTTTGAGCTACTTGAGGAAAGGGTGATCCTTCTTGGTTGGATGTAATTCGACCAAGCTCTCTCAATTTCTTCTGACTGAAATTCATTAGCAGATACTTGTTATTTGAATGAAACTCGACCAATTCACTCATTTTGTTCATTGCTAAAGTATGCTTGGCTGAGGCAAGTGTGAATATCCTTGTCAAGAAAGTTTCTCTAATTCTCTGGTTTCTTAGACGACCATCGCTTTCAATAGGCAGATTACTATATTTACGGAGTACTTCTTCTCCAAACAATCCTGCCCCTGCACCACCAATCTCAGCATTTTTCTCGGGACCCCTATAATATCTGACTCGACTTATGCTGCAAGAGGGTGAATTATCTTTCAGAATGAAGCCATCCAATTCATTTAATGTAGGTACTATCTTTTGTATATAATCAGACATCTTTTGTGTGAAATCACTATTAGTAGCAGGTTGGACGAATTTCTTTCTATCACCATCAAGTACTATTCTAACAAACTGTCGTGGAGCACCCAAGCCAATTTCAACTTCAGGACAGTGTGTGATAAAATCAACGTATGGCCGAATTCTTTCAACAAAATCTGAATAGATTACGGTACCGTTCCACCAACAGGGACAGAAACCTAGACACTTACTAGAGTAGATTTTTGGCTTCACATTTTTGTTCATGTTGATAGCTTCCCAAGACCGATGATAGTACACCACACATTATGATTCCTTTGTTCCATAAAGACTACGTGGTTGGAAAATAAGAATGTCATCTGCGGTAACATTCATAGCCTACCAAGTAATCAAAAAATCATGGTCGAGGATGTATCACCAGACATTATTGAAAGAGTGTTGAACAAAACTAGACTTCTTTTTGTGGATGCATGGGCCCCTTGGTGTCAACCCTGCAAAGCATTAGCACCCATCCTTGAAGAACTTGAAACGAAATATGAAGATAATCCCGATATTAGATTTTTGAAAATTAATACAGAAGAATACCCTAAATTTGCAATTGAAAACATGATTCATGCGATTCCTTGTGTTCTGCTCTTTTTTGATGGAGCGCCTGCTGAATATGAAACCATAGACCAAAGGACTGGTGAGAAGAAGAAAATTAACAGATTGATTGGATTACGTCCAGCCGAGCATTATGAAAATGTGATTCAGTTCTTTGTAGGCATGAAGTAAACGTTCCAACAAGTCGCATGATATTTTATATGAAAGCAAGACACGAGGTATTCTAGATAGAATTGAGGTGCGATGATGCCAGTATTACCCTTTGGCGATAAGCGTCCTAAGATTGATGCCCAAGCCTATGTGAGTCCACAAGCAACCATCATGGGAGATGTTGAAATTGGTCCCGGTTCGAATATTTGGCCAGGATCAGTCATCAGAGGCGACCAGGCTTCAGTCCGAATTGGTGAGAATACGTGTATTCAAGATAGTGTTGTCATCCATGCTCATAATGCAGACAACCCAGCAATTATTGGAAATAATGTCATCATTTCTACAGGTTCTGCAATTCATGGTGTCTATGTTGGAGATAATTCGAATATAGGAGACGGTTGTGTTGTCTTCGATGGTGCTACATTGGGAGAAGGAGTGGTTTTAGCGCCAGGAAGTATTATCCCGCCAAATATTGTAATTCCACCCAGAACTCTTAACTCAGGAGCCCCAGCTGCTCAAATTAGAGAAATATCAAGGGACGAGGTGGAGAAACACACACTTCGAGTAGAAACTATCACTCAAGTCTTCATGAAATTAAGGAGATGGCAACAAGCCACCTGATTATATTGTTTCACGTGCCAAGGATGTGAGATTCTCACAACCCATATCAGTAATCAAGACAACATCAGCAATCTTGACTGAACCAATACCCGATGCAAATCCAGTTGGATGTAGTGAAAATACCATTCCCGGTCGAAGAGACTGCTGAACTTCGGGGACTATAAAGGGGGGCTCATAGAGATCAAGGCCAATTGAGTTGCCCAAGGGTTGCACGATATTCTCTGAAGGAAAACGTCGTCGCAATTTCTTCAGTGTCTTCTCTGCTACATCTTTTATCTGTGCTTCAGGTTTGAGTCTTTTCTCTAACAATCTTGCGATGTTCATCACATATTCGAAGAACTTTCTCTGTTTATTCGAGGGTTTACCAAGATGTATAGTCCTGGCAACCTCTCCGAAATATCCCGCGTGACTTACTGTTATATCTAGAATTATGAATTGGTTTCCACTGACTCTTGATGTACTAGGTTCAGCAAGAGGAAGATGAGAGTTTGAACCTGATAACACTGCAGCACGAATTCCTCGCTGTTGACCACCAGCTAGTCTCATTGCTGATTCAATCTCAAATGAAATGTCCTCTTCTGGCTTACCTGTAGTCACGACCTCAAGGGCAGTCCTGATTCCAATCTCACAGATAGTCACAGCTTTACGTATTGCATCTATCTCAGCAGCATCTTTGATTTGTCTTAGTTTCCACAAGCTTGAAGAGAAATCCTTGAATCCAGCTTCAGGAAGAGACTGTTTTAACTTTTCAAACTCTTGCACAGAAAGCCAATCATGTTGTAATCCAATCATACTTCCCGTGAGTCCAAGTTCTTTCAAGATGCTGGTTATCTTGTCCCAGAAAGCTGAACCACGACCTCGATACCAATCCTCGTAGGTCGTTTCATTGAAAGTACGTATCTGTGCCATCACTAATTCACGAGATGACACAAGTTTATGTTTGTCAGAAAGGACAAGTAATGGTTGATGATTCTCAATGATCAGACAACCAATTGGAGCAGTCACACCCTGATTTTGAAAACCTGTCAAGTACTGTACATCCTGTCGACGTGTGACAAGCAACGCGGCAATCTCCTCTCTACGCATTGCTCGATGTACTTTGTCTAATCTCTGCGGTGTGAATTGCATGTTTGAATTCTCTCGATGGTATGGCAGATATTTCTCCACTTATGCATTGCCGATTTTAGTAGAGCATTTAAGCTTCTTGTCGACTTTGAAATTATAACGATACGAGAAGCAAGTGGCGGGACCGCCCGGATTCGAACCGGGGATTACCAACTCCGCAGGCTGGTGCCTTATCCAGGCTAGACTACGGCCCCATTCATCGGGGGACCTAGCTTGACTTATAGAGTCTTCGCTAGAAACTTGAATTTACTTAAAGAGTCTAAATTAATTGAAACTGAGCATAGTTCTAGGAACGCCTGTTTTTCATAGCGACTATTAGAACAATAATTACAATTCCACCTGAGGTTGCTACTAAAATAGCATATTGGGATAACAAACCAGCAGGACAATCTAAAGCTATCACATCATATTGATGAACATATTCTCGAAGCAGTCTTGTGATATTAAAGGCCGCATCTCTGGCACTATCTAAGCCTTGATTTAGTAGGGTAATAGCTCCATATGGGACTGTAGTATTTCCATAATAGCCATAGGCTTTTGCATGAAATGCCCAGGCATCTCCTTCAGTACCTCCCCACCCACCCCATTGAATGAGTGGATCCCCTGGTACAAGCCAGGCTGTCTGAAGCGATTCCATTGTACGCAAAGTATCTTCTTCTAAGATTCGGGTACCATTGGAAACTCCATCATGTAAGAATACCAAGAGGAATTTTGCTAGATCAAAGATATTCGAGCGTAATCCCCCACTCCCATAATTAAGTGTGTTATAGTGGGGATAAGCTCTATCGCCTGTAGATGTTGAATCCAATTCAAACATGTAAATATGAGGTGTTGCTAATTGAGCTACATCAAATTCAGTATAATTATACCCCGTGCTATGCATTCCCAATGGATCAAAGATGTTCTCTTGAAGATACTCCCAGATTGGTTTACCTGTAATTTGGTCTATGAGGTAGGCTAAGACATCATAGCCAAAATTAGAATAAAACCGATTTGTCCCCGGTTCGTGAGAAGTCCAAACTGCTGGGTCATATAGTGAACCATTGGTTGTCAGATGTCCTTCTATCCAATAGGGATAAGGCAACCATTCACAAGGATTCTCCCAACCTAACTGTTGAAGGACTTCTGCCGTTACCCCATACCAATACTGGTCAGTGTACTTGCTCAATCCAGATGTATGTTGTAGCAGCATTTTGAAAGTAATTGGCGTGTCTGTATAGTTAGGATGTCTTAGTGAGAATGAAAGATAATCATTTACATCATCATCAAGATCGATTAGATCTCGTTCATAGAGCTGGAAAATTGCTGTTGCTGTGAACGTCTTCGTCGTGGAACCTATCATGTAGATAAGGTCTAATCGTTGTTGTTCTCCATAACCCTTTGCCCATATTATCGAGTTGTTTCTAACTACAGCAACTGTGGTTGATGGAATATAGTGTTGTTCCATTGTATCTAGAATATGATCATCGACCTGTGGTTGAAAGGGACAGAGACTCGTGGTTTCATACGAATTATTCACAGCAGGATTGATGATAATTCCCATTACAATGATGAATACTGACAGAATCTTAACTACTGTGTTCATTAGGTGTAGCCTCCTAGTACGCGGCGAAACCCATTACGCTCTAAATTGCTAATTAATTATTGATGTAAGCAAATTGATGCTACAGTTTTTTCAATAGAAAAAGACGTAGTTGATATAGCTAATCAAGAGGCTTCGCTGCAAAAATAGATTGATTCTACGTATTATGCATCAAGCACACTGTATTTGAATAAGCTCCACAATCGCACGACCTTTCTTTTTTGTGACACGAAAAGTATGCTCTGAAGTCTGTAGGATGAAGTGTTCGCCCTCCTCCAAGTTCTCAAGTACAGTTTTGCCCAATGGACCGTTGAGGTATTTTGTGAACCTGCTAACAACACGCGCATGTGTCAGATTACGGTCAGCTAAGAAACTCATATGGTATACCTCACTTTCATAATACTCTGTAAATTGGTATCTTTTAAACTCCGACCAGAAAAAAGTAATCATATTTTGTGGCGGGACCGCCCGGATTTGAACCGGGGATTACCAACTCCGGAGGCTGGTGCCTTATCCAGGCTAGACTACGGCCCCAAAAAGCTTGTCAGAATAGCATTCTATAAAGATTTGCTAATTTAGATGAGAATATGCTCTACACCTGTTATCCACCAGGCACCTCGTTTGTTCTTGACAAATCCTTTCTTGTATTCGAGAATAGGAGCACCAAAGATCGATTGCGCTCGATTGTTCAATCGATCGATCCGGTCAAGAATCGTTCTACGCTTATTAGCAGACCCGAGTAGGTCTTTGGCTAGTTCTGGTGTTGATGCACCTTCGTTTCTTATGAAATACGCTAGTAATTTTCGGTCAAGTTCATCAATACAGAGTTCGTTGCGAGCTATATCGTTTAATTCACCCAGGTGAAAACTAGTCGAACCTACGCTTTCAAGATGCTGTACTCGATTCTTCAATTCATCTACATCTTTGACCAAGTCATAAACAATGGGTGGTAGTTCCTCATCCAGTCTCCAAACAATTGCATCATGAATGTATTTCTGACGCCCTCTCTCACCTGCAATCAGATCAATTCGTTCAAGTAATTCCTTATCAATTCTAAAACGAATACTCACAGACTCACGCTGTTTCTTCTTGCTCATAGCAAAACCACCCATATCCTTGGTCACACATCATTTGCACGTACAATGAAGGAGAAAAGGCTTGTCTTATTGAAGGACCCGACACAGTTATAAAACAAACACAAAGTGACGCTGTGAAAGCGACGGTGAGATAATATGGTAAACAAGGAAAAAGCCATTAAACGTGAATTGACTCGTCTCAGAAAGACCCAGAACCCAGAGCAGATTGATCTTAGGAGGATGCGGAAACTCCGTGCAGCCAAAACGAGTCTTTGGAAACTCAAGCGGAAACAGACCGTCGCTCCAGTGAAAGTCGTGTCTACTGAGAAGAAAACAAAGAAAGTCAAACCAGCAAAGAAAACCAAGAAGAAAGAACCAGAGCTTGAAGTGATTGAAGATAAACCTGAACTTGAGGTCTTTGATGAAGATTTGGAGCTGGAAGAGATAGAGGATGAATCAGCCTTAGAAGAAGTCAGTGAAGACCTAGAGCTAGAAGAGAGTGAGGACGAACCTGAATTAGAAGAAATCAGCGAAGATCTCGAAGATCTATACTCATACGATGAGGATATTGATGAGGAAGACCTTGAAGACGAAGACATAGAGTAGTTCAGACCTCTCAACTACAATCTTATGCAAAAGAATAAGACTGAGGGTTATATTGACAGTCGGTATCCACAGTGGATTCCGGTGATGTCATGACCAGCCTTCTAGACCTGATTAAACGTCTGAGAAACTTGTCTCCAAGAGAATTTGTGATTCGTGGTCTTGAGAGTCGGGTTGAGATAGGACCACAGACCGAAAAAGAACAAACGAACACCACAATAAACAGGGTTCTAGTTGCCACATATCCATCAGCACGGGTCGTAACAAAAGCTACACAGGACAAGGTCAATCTTCTGATCACATATCGACCACTGTTTCCTTTTGCTATAGATAGACTATCAGGATTGGATCTTGTAAGAGTGAGACTATTGACAAAGAACTACATCTCAGCCTATGTTATTGGAAGTGGTTGGCTCTGCATAAGAGATGGTTTGAATGATGCTCTTGTGGAAAATCTTGGACTGAGAGTGATTTCAGAATTTTTAACTGAGAGTGATTTTGGCGATTCTGTAGCTATGGGAAGAGTTT
>PJET01000078.1 GCA_002825515.1 Candidatus Thorarchaeota archaeon MP11T_1
TACATAAGCAAGGCTCAACGTGTTGCAGAACAAAGAATAGAACGACTACTTAGAAACACTGCCAGTATCACTAGAATCGAGGTTTCAAAGCTCAGTGGGAAATATGGTTTCGCTATTGGCTACTCCACCATGCACAAGTCGAAAACGTACATTACATATTCACCCTCCTATGGCATCCACACATGGTTTGACCATGTTGGACCCTGTAACGATTGTGAGAGAAATGATGAATGTCATAAAATACTGCAGAAACTTTCTGAAGAATGGCAAGTCCAGATTCCTGGAAATATTCCGCCGACAGAGGCTGCGATCTTTCTGTTTGACAATGTCATGAAGCGATTGAATTGGAGCTGGTATCAAAATGAAAGAAAAACGAAAATGGACTAAATCAAGATTTATTGAGAGAGCTTGTAGAATTCCAGCTTCTATTGAATCAAGAACAACTTCAATGCGATGGTCAAGACTAGACTTAGACTCTAAACGAGGTAAGATAACTGCTAGTGTTGTGATAGTACTACTCCTCATAATGCCTGCATTGGTGGGCACCTATTTCATATACGTAAATCCTCCTAGAGGTATAGTGGAGATCGATTCTGGCAAAGACACTTACGTAAGTTCTAGTGACACGCAAGAACACTCTCACGAGCAAACCCTCAGAATCAGCAACTATTCACAAGGCAGTGATGAGTACTTCGAGATTGGGTTCTTCAAATTTCTTTACTTACCTCCACCGGGGGGAGGCGGTTTGGTTGATGCTCTTTTCAGTTTTCGTTGTGGTGTTGTATCTGGAGGTGAGATTGAACTACATATCATTGACACAGAGGAACAGTGGGACTGGTTTGAGGCAGACCTGATTAACTTGACCTTCTCAAATATGCCCTCATATGAGCCAGTACCATTTTCAACTTTGGCAGTCAATTCAAATGGGAGTTATTTGGTTCCTGTCTTTTGTCCAAGAGGTTTGACGATGGAGCCCTCAAATGGTATCATTGGGTTTGCAGTTACTGCAAAACAAGATGCACAGATCGTGATATATTCCTTTGAGGGGGAGGTTGAAAACCGACCAAAACTAACGATGTATATAACACCGGGACTCATGGTGCGGAATCCATTTGTATACTACCTTCATCCATTTTTCGTCTTACCTGCGGTAGGAGGCGTTGCATTGTTATTGATTCTATTTCGCAGGTCAAAAATTCAGAGAGATTTGAGATTATTGCACGACTGAATATAGAAAGACTCTGAGTGAGTTCTATATTTCTAGTTGTTCCACATTGCCATCTTTATCTATAGACTCAATGATTAGCGGAGACCCTCTACCAGTCATCATATCTAGTTTAAGGTGCTCTTGCATAAGACCTAGAAAATCAAGTGGGGTAACACAGGCTTCAGGAGGTAACACACCTTTTGCTAGGATCTTCCCACGATGCATTAGAATTGCCCCAAAAGCTGCCGGAATTCCAGTCCCTTCTCCCATTGATTGCCCAATAGAAGACATTTGAAAATTGTATTGCCGAGGTTCTCCATCTTCGATGCCTTTAATCGAGATCTTTAGGCACCCCCGCTGCTCTCCGAAGTTAGTTTCCTTGAGAATTCGCTCTCGCTCACTTATGACATATGCAATAGCAAAATCCCTTGGCACCACCAACTGTCCTCCGACGATAATTGGTTCTTCGTCAATGATACCAAGTCTGACAACATCTTGCGTAAACTGATAGTACTCTGGCGGAAGCACACAACCAAGATTAGTCACTCGTTTGCATTTGATGTATTTTGGTAGTGTTATTGTTTCAGGGTGGGGGTATGGATAGCAAGTAAATGTTCCAACCTGATGAAAATCAACCTCTTCGCGGAGCGCGATTCCACTCTCTTCGAAGTAATCAACCGTTGTATACTCACCATTCAGATACATTGGAATCGGGGATGTCATGCTATGAATCCGATGCGCGACCACAGCAGCTCCTTCGGAAGGTTCACCACCATGAGCATGTAGAATATCGATTGAAACGACTTCATCTAGCATATGATCAGCACAAAACTTGGCTAGGAGATTGGCAACGCCAGGAGAACTACCCATTCCAATGACTGCTGAAATCCCTGCTTTTTTTGCTTGTTCATTCATTCGAAGGAGTTTTTGTGTAGCATCAAGGTCGTCGCAGACATCCACATAGTCAATCTCGGAATCAATCACAGCCCCCATAATTACTGGACCAAGCTTGTAGAATGGTCCTGAACAATTTAGCACTACATCGGACTCCTCAATTACATCCATTATCATTTCGTGATTGGTTAACTCAACTTTGATTGATGATAAGCGCGAGTCAGCAATCTCAGCCACATACCTATCAGCCTTCTCTAAATTGATATCACCAATGACGATCTCATCAAAATCATTAGTCGATACTAGTGTCTTCACTGCTTGAATGCCTACAATTCCACAACCACCCAAAACAATGACTCTTGACATAAATCATTAATGGCAACTCCCGGTATATAGATACGTCCTTGCCGTATCAACAGATTTTTCTCGTCTGTTTGAAGGACTTGCTCGACCGGTGAAGTCTGAGATGTCTAAAGACAAAGAACACAATATTGCATGCATGGTTTGCGGCACGGACCTTGTATATGATAAGAGTTCTCGAAACCAGTTGTGCGCCTACTGTGGGGAAATGGATTTTTCGCCAATTTACTGTCCAAATGGACATTTTGTTTGTGATTCTTGTCATACCGGTGATGCAATTGCGTTCCTACAAAGACTTGCAGAGTTTGACGCAAGCACAGATCCAAAAGAGGTAGCAAACAAAGCCATGTCACATTCCAGCTTCATGTTTCACGGACCTGAACATCATAGTTTAGTTCCAGCTGCCATCTTAATTGCATTGAAAAACCGAGGAATATCAAAACCTGATGGTACTAAGATTTCATTTGAGGACATCTTGGAAGGTATTAGGAGAGGTTCAAAAATCCCAGGTGGTTTCTGTGGATATGCAGGCACTTGTGGAGGTTGTGTTGGTGCAGGTGTAGCAGTTGCCCTTTTCGTAGGTTCAACTCCAACAAAAGGTTTGGAGAGAAAAATTGCTCATACTGCTACTGCAAGTGCTCTGCATCTATCACTGGATGGACTCAAACGATGTTGTAAAAGAGCAACATATTACGGACTTACTACTGCGATGAGTCTCCTGAAAGAGAGGTACAATATCGATCTAGGAGAAGTTCCAAAGCACAAGTCTTGTACATTTAGTACAAAAAATAGGGATTGTGAGCTAGAGGCTTGTCCGTACTACAAAGGAGCCGCATCATAGTTCTATTACGAGGGATTTTGTTACCTGTTTTTCTTGTGTCCCTCATATTCCACTCCACTCAGTAGGCAATCCTTCCATAGCTTCGCCCAACTTCTTTTTCAGGATAAGACCAATCAGGGCGATGATTGGTGCCCCAGCAACAATAGGAGTAGAACCTGCATCAAGTGTTATGCTAACGGGGACAGAATAAGAAGTGAAATGCAATTCACTCACTGCAAATTCTACCACAGGGAGACCCAGAATAGTCATGAGCGCAGTGAATTCGCCCTCCATTCCTAATACAACATTCAATGTGATTATGAAGTGCTGGGTGATGTCTATGGATTGATTAAGCAATAGAGTGTTTAAAGGATCATATAGAGTAAACAGAAGCGACCCATTCCATTCACTATAAACACCAAGAACCGTAATTGTTACTTCAAAACTACAGTTTGAATGAACATATGGTTGTGCCAGAGGTGTCAGGGAGGTGCTCACAATAGGTCGCACCTCAAATGTCCTTTCAACGAAGCAGGGAGCTAATGAGTCTGTTCCAGCGTAGAAGATTCTTGCAACATAATCTCCAGCCAATAGATCCTCGAGTGAAATTGATGCTATACCTCTGCTATTCGTGTTCAATGTTCTCTCAAGTACAATGTTTTCTGCCAAAAGAACTGTTAGAAAGATCTGAGCGTTACCAAGCTTGGATAGAGTACTGGATAGAGTGACTTCTATCTCCACATCCATTGGATAGTCCACTGGTTCCAAATCATTCACTGTGACTGTGGTGAGTCGTCGTGTCAGGATGTCCTTTGACAGAGTTGTAGGTTCTCTCCAATCATCTCCAAGGTATTGAATGATGAGTGAATAAGTCCCAGTCCATGAGGGGGTCCATGAAACATCAGCAAGACCATTTACAAGGGCGAGGGGAGTCATATCACCAATGCTTCCATAGACCTCAACACCGTCAGGCCTGTAAAGGCTGACCCATATAGTCATGCCCATCATGGTGTCATTGAGAGAGTCAGAAAGACGCACTATGACAGAATGTTCTTGTCCAACGATGCCAGAGAGTGTGTAAGAAACTGTTTCAATAATACTCTGGGTGATGACTTCTATTTGTGAAAGCATGGCTGAACCAATTCTAGTCGTGGAATTATCTACAGTAATGTTCAGATAATAATCACCCACAGCCAGTCCCAACAAACTGAGGTTGCAACTATCACTATTCAACCATGTTATGACCTGAACTGCTCCGCTGGCATTCCTCAAAGTGATTTCAATTTGCAAGTCAGACAACTCTAGCAGTTGTCCTAACTCATCAACTACAGATATAGTGATGTTCTCTGAACTAGCTCTGTCTATCACGAGTGGTCCATCAAGTATGATTGAGCTTGTTCCCTTCACAAGGACATCAACAGCTGCATTGGATGAGTGATAATGTGCTGAACCAACAAAGGAGAAAATAACCGTGTAATTGCCCCCCCGTATTAATAGTATCTCAATAACCTCCGGCTCTACGCCTTGTTGGATGAAGCTCCCGCTATCTACCAGTCCAATGATTGTGTGATATGCAGTCCAATGGATAGTTCTTCCCTCTAGCGGGGTTCCTAACGAGTCCACAAGGAGCACACTGACATTCAATGGTGTAAGTCCGGCAATAATAGCATCTTCATAGTGAGCTTCTAGTATCACAGACGTGCCAAAACTGGAGTGGACTGCTATAGAATCTGTCGTAGGCAAATAGGTAGCAAGTCCAAAGAACTCTGCATGCACTGTCCAAAAACCTTGGTCATCAATAGTAATCGCCCATAAAACATATCCAGAAGCATTTGTGACTCGTGTCACTGGACCCAGAGTTACATCGCCTTCTATGACGAAGCTCACATCCATTCCCGCTAGAGGGTCACCGTAGACATTAAGCAGCTGTGCAACAATCTGAAGTGTTTCTCCAACTTCAATATCAACATCTTCAATCACCAAGGAAAGGGAGGTTGGACAGTAGACTGTATGCTCATGGTCATTTCTATCCTCGAAGAAATCGTGAACAGATGGACCTCCACTTGATGAAATCTCTATACTATATAGTCCCCACTGAGTTGGTGTGAACTGTACAATGGCGACGCCATCAACTGTATCCCGAGTCCGAGTAACAATCAGCTGATCATAGATGTTGTATAGCTTTATGGTAACCCTCAGACCATCTATGGGAACTCCTAAGTCGTCTGTCACAAATATGCTCACATTAATGAGTTGACCCACTGAAGGTGGTTTTGGAAAAAGACCAGTTAGTATGTGAGCATATGTCATTATCGTCACATCAGCTTGTCGATTGCCCCCCAACATGAACTGGTTCTCTGCTGGAGCTGCTGTCGCTTTTAGTAATCCATGCAAATCATCGGCATAATACATAGCACGTGCTACACCAGCTTCATCAGTTGGTATATGTTGGGTCCATACTGGCACAAGATCCATTCCAAGTATCTGGAACACAATATCTACTCCAGTTACATTTCCTGCGGAAACAAGTGTGTAGGAAAGGTCTAGTGTATTGAACAGATCAAAAGTAGAAGAACCAATCTCAAGAACACCACTTACTACCTCCATCACTGAAACTGATGAGTCTGTATAGTTCTCATAATAGAATGTGTTTCCATCATGGACTAGGGTAATCATTGCTTGACCTCTGTGTGTAGGAGTCCAGAGAATGGCAACAAGTCCATTTACAGAGGTGACTTGTGTTTGGAGCACAGTCATTCCATTCATGGTAATGGAGAGCCGGAGTATTCTCCCGTTGATATATTGAGTGAATGAGTCCCTGATTCCCACTAGTAATTCAATCGAGTCTCCAACATTGACAGTCGGTTCATGTATGAGAACCATTGTTGGTGTGACATAGACCCTTTGAATTTTAGAGTTGAAAGCAGAGGAATTCAACCCATAGCTGACATAGGTCGCTTCGACTCTGAAGTCCCCAATAGCATTGAAATTATGTGATGTAGAACAGGTGCCATCTGCTCCAGTAAACACTGTAGACGAATGAATGATGGTACCGTTGGTCCATGAGACTGTTACATACACCTCTGCTCCAATAAGAGGAGAACCTTGCCAGTCTATCATGAGAACCGAAATCCCTAGTCTCGTTCCTTGAATGATAGGTTTTCCCGGCAAGCTCATCACAATGGTCGTTTTTCCATATACTAAATACGAAATCTGGTCAGTAGCCTCCAAGAGCCACCCCTGAGCTGGTAGAAACGCTGTTATTTCTATGACTCCTGGTGACTCAAGCAATAGTGTGAATGTGAATGACCCATCCTCTGACGTAATTTTCGTTACATCAAGAATGACTGAACCATCTAGTGAAACAAGTGTTTTAACAGATACTCCTGAAACATTCTGTGAACCAGAATCGACCACTGTAACAGTGAATGCTGTTGAACCTGGAGCATACAGAGCTCCGCTAAGTTGAATCTCAATGGAGGGATGATCAAAAACATCCAAGGTTCCATTGAATTCACTGCTCATTAGAACACCATTCCTGGCAAAATGCAGGGTGAATGTGTAATGTCCCCTCTTCGCAGGAGTCCACATGAAGCCTGTTGAGTCATCCACAGACAACATAGAGTCTGTATGAACAACAATCAGATTCTCATTCCAGATAGTGAGGGTCACTAATTCTCCAACTATGATTGAATCATTGGATGCTAGATGGAGTGAGAATGGAATCAGGCTTTCGTTTTGCACATCTCCTTGCACTGATGAGCTTGATGAGAGGTATGTCATCTCAGACTGGAGTACAGACACCACCCTCCAAAGCACGAGATCATCACATCCACTCCTACGAAGGGTTACAATAAGATTGTATGGACCCTCAGAAAGGTCAGTTGTGGGTATCGAAAAATCATACGGGCTCAGCTCTTTCGATGACCAGTCACTGAAGAAGGACCCGTTAGAAAGGCGGATGACGACATCCGTCAGACCGGCATCTCCGCCACCGGTTAAGGTCCAGGAAACCGTGCCAAGAAGGTGATCACCTCTAACAATAACTGGTGTGTGGACAATAAGTGAGCCTTCTAGTGATCCTAGAACATCAACAGCTACACTATCAAATGCCCTTGACATCCCCCAATTCCATACGACAATTGAGATGTCTTGAAACCCTATTGCATCCATATCAGA
>PJET01000199.1 GCA_002825515.1 Candidatus Thorarchaeota archaeon MP11T_1
TAGGATTGGTAACCTATTTCTGTAAGATGCGTTGCAACTTAGAAGATCGTGACATTCAGGACAAAGACAGAAACCTTTCGAGGTAGGGACTGCAAAGGAAAAACGGATCGAGGACCTCGAGAAGGAGCGATTGAAGAGAGAAGAAGATGAGATGAGGGGTTGACCGAATAAGCCCCCTCCATCTTTTTTTTTACATTATAGCAGCCATTAGGGCTTTCTGTGCGTGCATTCTGTTGCCCGCTTCATCAAAGACAATGCTCTGAGGTCCATCAATTACCTCATCAGTGACCTCCATGCCACGGTCTGCAGGAAGACAGTGCATATAGATTGCCTTTGATGTCAAGTCCATCTTAGCCTGATCACAGATCCACGACTTATTCTTGCGTGCGTATTCTAAAGCCAGTTTCTTGTCTGGCTCGGGAGGACCACCCCACGGACCTGGCAATGCAGCTCGGGCTGTCCAACTCTTAGGATAGACCACTTGGGCACCCTCGAATGCCTCTTTCATATTGTCAGTTTCCTCAAAACTTCCTCCATATTGGTCAGCATTCTTCTTGCAATATTCGATTATCTTGTCATCAAGCTCGAATCCCTTTGGTCTTGCGAAAACAACATCCATCCCCATCTTGGTGGCACTCAGAACACAGCTCTGCGGCACAGCGAGCGGTTTGAGACCTTCACTAAAAGCCCATGACATGACGTACTTCTTGCCCTGAAACTTACCTACATGCTCATCTACAGCTTGAATATCTGCCAATGCTTGACATGGGTGATACACATCATCCTCCATATTTATAACAGGAATCTTGGCCCATTTGGCAAACTCCTGTAGTGTGCGATGACCTCGTCCGTATTGCCACTTAGCGGCGTCTCCATAAAGCCTGATAGCAATCGCATCGCCCATTTCATCGAGGACTCGTGCAACATCCGCAATTCTCTCGGTCTTGTATGCCTCTTCATCCTCTGGGAGCGCAGGAACATAGATGTCCTGGGGAGATAGGAAGTGTGCATGACCCCCTAACTGTGTCATACCTCCCTCGAAGCTATTCCTTGTTCGTAGTGACCTATTGAAGAAAATCATGAAAAGCGTTCTATCACGAAGTATGTCCGAAGTAGATACTCTATCTTTGTACTTCTTCTTCAAATCCTTTGCTGCATCTATTAGCGTTTTAAGATCTTCTTGTGACCATGACTGGGTCTCTAGCCAGTCTCTACCCTTGAATATACCAACATATGATGTCATAATTAATCACGCTGAGCAGTTAAAATCTACAGTAGGATAAAAAATTGCCCCTTTCTAGTGTTTGACTATTGCGACTATTATACTGCTATTCTAACAACCCCTCTTACCCAGATTCTCTAATGAATTCTATTTACGCCATTCAAAACCTCCTAATTAGGAATATATAGTAAATTGCTCAGTGTGATGTGGTTGTTGAGGAATGACGGATCAGTTAGAGCTCATGGTCAAATATCTCGTCCATTTGCAGTTCTACTCTGAGGAAGAGAATGTCCTCTTTAGCCGTGACAAGAAACATCGACTCTCGATAAAGGGTATCGGCCCGATTGTTTTGGCATTCGAAGAGGAATTTAAAAGTCACCTGCATTTAATCAGAAAGAAGGAGTTTCGTGCATTCCTCGATGCTATTGCTAAAAAAGTTCCTTTTGATGTTGAATCTGTTCTTCTTCAATTCAATGATAGTGTGCGAGAACTTGGGAGTCACAATCTCACTGATGAGTTGTCTGCAAATTTCCTTATTGGACCAATCAGACAATCTCTTCAGGTAAGAGAGTTTGAAGCTTGTATGTATGAGGTCAGAAAAGAAGCAATAGAGCGTTTGGGAACAAATGATGCTAAGATGCTTGTTGATAATCGAATCTCTGAGTTCTATTCTACGAACGAGTTTTCTGTAGCAATGCTTCACAATCTTGCTTTGCTCAATCTTTTAACTTCGCTCTATGGTACAGAAGAAACTCAGGATAGAGTAAATCTAATACTAGAGCAATTCTGTGAGGAGTTAATTACCAAACTTTCCAAGAAATAGAATATGGATATTGACAATATCTCAGTCGCAAGACACAAAATTCATGTGGAAAAATGAAGACTAAATATTCATGGTGCGTCGAGGGAGATTTCGTGTATTTGTAGTTATAATAATGTCAATCTGTGTTGCCACAATACTAGTTGGAGAGATTTTCATTCTAAACTATCTCCAGAAACCTCATCAGCTGACTCCAATCGGACCAGCTTCTGAAATTCCAAGCACAGAAATTATAGCTATTCAAGCAGGAAGTCTTGTATTTTCTATTGTACCAGAATTCTCGACTTATAGTTTTCATAGTGGAGCTAAAGGTGTAAATATCAGATTGGATGTAACAGTCACAAATATTGGTCCTAATCCTATTGATGATTTGAAATTTCATAAAATGACTGTCTACTGGGAAAATGGAGAAGCAAACTTCACCTCAGCAGTTAAACCTATGATGAACTATACAATAGATCCCTCCCAATCAATTGAAGATGAATTAAGAAATGAATACGAATGGCCTGGAATACCTAGCTATCTCTGTTGGAGTGATGGGAAAGCGTATGCGAGATTATTACTGACGTATAATTCCACACTAACATATATCCTTACAACTGCATTAAATTGGGTAATGAATTTGGTTGAATGATTGTTTGAATTATTGCTTCGGATATTTGAAAATAGTATACGAGCAGAGCTAGCCGCCAGGAATCGTGGGGTAATAAATTAAGGTTTTGAGTTTTTTTTTGTATTCCGGGAAACTCATTCTGTCGGAGTGGCTCTGCTCTAGGATTCCTCATGTACATAGTAAAATATGGAATCGAGTAACACATGGTCAGATATTCAGCTCATCAAGACGTTTAAAGAACTCACGCGTTAAGAAAGCGCGATACTTGAATCCACCCCATCCTGAATCGTCCATAAGCTGGGATACCTCACCCTGTAATTGCTCACGGGTCATCGTAGTTACATCAAAAATCTCTCTAGTGTCTACTGGTTTCATTTCACCATCAATAGGTTTTGCCAGAAAAACAAGAGACCTCCAAGGAATTGTACGATCTTTGCAAACAACATTGAGTCTTAGGTCTAGAACAAAACGAGTCAGTTGAATAACTAGCCCAGTTTCTTCATGCATCTCACGGATAGCAGCATCTTCAAGAGGTTCGCCAATAGATGCGCCTCCAGATGGAGCCCTATAGATTCCTGTTCTTGCGTATTGTGGTTTCTGAATTACCACATAATTTCCGTCATCCTGTCGAATGAAACATGTAATGTCATGCAGTCTGCCCTTTGACTCTGTACGCTTCACGAGAGCGCACTCAAAGTCAAGAAAGTCTGTGGTGAACTCATTTGGCTTGGGTCTGCCATATTTCTCTATTAGAGTTGCCAACTCGTTATCATTGATATCGTTCAGAAGACTCGCCATCAGAAAATGCGAGATTATGAGGCATAAAGGTTGTGGGACAACAACCTTTTACGAAAATGATTCCATATATCTATACTCTAAATGGGGTTGTGGTTCATGGAGAAAATAGTAGGTGATATCTTGGTCAAGACCTACATTGGGGATATTACTGACCTAGCTGTAGATGCAATAGCCAATGCTGCTAATTCTGATCTTTGGATGGGGTCAGGAGTTGCAGGAGCTATCAAATCAAAAGGTGGTCAGCAGATAGAGGATGAAGCTCTATCTATGGGTCCAATCAGACCTGGTGAGGCAGTCATGACAACTGCTGGGGCACTTCCATCGAAATACGTGATCCATTGTGCTGGAATGCCGCCAGGTGGGAGAGCAACATATTGGAAAGTTTTGGCATCAGTTCAAGCTGCTCTCAACATAGCATCAGACCATAATCTGACTTCAATAGCATTTCCAGCGATTGGTGCAGGAGTAGGTGGTCTCACTGAAGAACAGTCTGCAAAAGCAATTATTGATGGAATTATCCAATATGTTCGGAAGCCTCGTTCAGTGAAAGAAATAACCCTTGTAGGTTTTAACAAATATACCTGTGAATGTTTCAATAGTGCAATTAATGAATGTGAGGAGTAAGAGTCGTGGAAGGATGGTCTCTAGGAAACCTCAGTGTCAAAGTTGAACTAGGGCATAGGGATGATTCAGATATTGATGTAGTAGTGAAGACTAAAGATATTAGACTTGGAAATGAAGTAACAAGTATAACCGTCCAAGAGGGAAGCAACGCTTCAGGGGTCCTCTACTGGCCAGGTATCACATTAGAAAACCCAAATCGTCGTTCAGCAATTTACACCACGGCACTGTGGGCTCTGGAAACGGCAATTAGTCTAAAGGCTAGAAAAGTTGGATTCTTCACTATGGGACTTGAAGTTTCACGAATTCCAAGTTGGGAAGTTGCTGAGGAAATTGTAAAAGCAATTGCGAGCCATTCAAAGGCTGATTGCGAAATTACCAATGTGTTGTTGATTGCTAGTTCACCTATTCAACTAAGCTCATTTCAATTTGCATTGAATAATATTGCATCGATATCAAAGGAACAATCTATATCTTGAGTCTACGTCGAGCCGCATCCGCAGATGAAACCAATGGATCCCAAGTATCGCAAATCGCTGGAGCGTAACAATTCTCAAAATCAAACAATTCAGCTGCATCAATATCTTGCTGTATTCCTAATGTTAGAACATTGAGACGCATTGCGGCATCCTCTTCACCAACAAGCTGACCTCCCACAAGCTTTCCAGTTTCTTTGTTATAGAATGTCTTGAGCTTGAGCTCTTTGCCTCCAATATAGTAAGGAGGTTTTGTGCTGCCTTTCATTGAACCTTTTACTATGGGAATCTCAAACCTACTTGCCATATCTTCTGTAAATCCTGTGCTTGCAATCTCAATACCAAAGAGCTTTGTGACCTTTGCTCCAACAATACCAGGAAATGCAGCATTTCCTCCAGCTGCATTTATCCCAGCAACACGAGCTTGTCTTACTGCGACTGTGCCCAATCCTCCAGCCATGGGCTTAC
The DNA here is from genome assembly GCA_002825515.1 of Candidatus Thorarchaeota archaeon MP11T_1. Next base: position 5,019 of record PJET01000199.1, read on the forward strand.
GAGTGATGAATTCGAAGTTTTCCGCACAGTCGCCGCATGCATAGACTTGATCAAGTTTTGTCATCATTTTTTCGTTGGTTTTGATTCCTCTAGTAGTCCCAATCTCGACACCCATTTTTTCAGCAAGTCCTGTGACAGGTCTTACTCCTGTAGCGACGACTACAAAATCTGCAGGGATTTCCGATACTTGCTCGGTTTCACGATTCTTAACCACAACTGTTTCCGGGGTGTCTTTGCCTGTAATTTGTTGCGCTGCTGTATTGTTTAGAATCTTCAGACCATGTTCTATACAATGTTCTTCTACAATTGCAGCCATATCTGGGTCAACCATTGCCAGTAGTATATGTGGAAGGAATTCAACCACTGTGACATCAAGTCCACATTCATGGAAAGCCTCTGCTGCTTCCATTCCTACAAGACCTCCGCCGATGATAACTGCCTTCTTGGCCTTCTCAGCTTCTGTGAATAGTGCTTTTGCGTCATCAAGTGTTCGCAAACCATAGACTCGTTTCTTATCAAGCCCTTTGATTGGAGGGTCCGCATTCTCAGCACCAGTAGCAAATATCAATGCATCATAGTTTTGCTGTCCCCCCTCGAAAACAATCTCTTTCGATTTGTGATCAATGTCAGTCACAGTCACACCTAGATTTGCATTGATCTTCAGTGCACCCCAGTTATCTGGAGGCATTAACACTAAGTCCTCAAATGCACCGACTTTTCCTGAGATTGTATAGGGAAGTCCACATCTGGAGTATTGGGAATACAGCTCCGTATTGAAGACGGTGATCTCGACTTTCCTATTGAATTTCCTTGCTTGCAGAGCCGCGGTAGCACCAGCTGCTCCACATCCGATGATGGCAATGTTGTCGACCATATTGCTTAGACCTCCTGAATGCCTGATTTCGCGATTACATACGCGGGTCTTTAGGTTATCGGTGGACAGCTCGCCCAGAATCGATAAAAGGGTGAATGACAATGGCTGCTGACTGCAATGCCAATGTTTCTCTTCTGGAAGCAAGAGACTGGTTTGTGTGATTTAGGGAGTAATACGATATGTCGCCATCTGAAAATACTGTAAGTCCATTTCTTCCAATGACCAAGAGAATGGATACAGATACATTGAATATTCTGAAGATTATCTCGGTTTCAGTCTTGGTCTTGATGCTCATCACACCTGTGTCAATGACCTCTGAGCCAACGTATATTTCGAACATTCATGTGGAAGAAACAACTAGTTTGTCACAAGAGCTTCTCCACTACAACCTTCCGGATACGAACATTCGTATTGCTACAGGTGAGATCTCTGGGTACCGTGGATTTGCATATGTCATAGAGGAAGAAAGTCGGCTCTATTTTGTTGATTTGATCAATGAGGTCACGCTTGATATTGCACTGCCAGTGGGTGTAAAAGCTAACGGTGCGTATCTCAAGGGCTACGACGTTGACTTAGATGGTGATACTGAATTCTTTCTCAGGAATGTTGTAGATGGTTCGAATTGGTATATTCTGATGGTTGATATTGATGATGGCGTTGTTTTGGAATATCCAATGCCGCTGATATGGACTGCACCAATTGGATTTGGGATTTTCAATGGAGATGCATTCCCGGATCTTCTGGTCCAGAATGTGAACAACAGAGATAACTTCCTAACTCTGGACGTGATAAACAATGTCACGATTGGTACATTCAATGTCGATTATGCATATGTCAATCCTGTGATTGGTCGGTTCACAAGTGCTTCTTCAGACAACATTGCTATCGTGAACTCAATGGGAACATCAGGACAAAGAAACCTGACCGTTGTTGAACCAGATGGAACTCAGGTTTGGAGCACCCTTCTTACTCCTAGTGTTCAGGATATGGTCAAATTCGATCATCTTGGAGGACTGGATGAGATTGCAACGATAGAGAGTGATGGTGACATAGTTGTCTACAATGGTTCGACCTATGGAGTTATCTACACTCAGAACGCAGACCCCCTCTCAAGTACAACCAGGTTCATCGAAACAGGCGACTTCAATGCCGATGCTCAGGACGACCTAGTAGTCATTAGTAGGGAACAAGAGAAGGCCTATTACAGAGATGGAACTGCAGGAGGTTCAATTAGAGTTGTGGATGGAATCTGGATTCACTCACTAAGAGAGTTTGATGTCGGTCGGATGGACCAAGATAGTACAGATGAGCTTGTCATCGGCACCACATATGGCGGCCTTGGAGTATTCAGAGGAGTTGATGGTGATTTCGCTCATCTAGAATATCTTCTTGATGTTCAATTGACGGCGCATCAGATCTTGGTCTATGACTATGATGGGGACTCATGGGATGATGCAGTAGTCAGGATAGAGGATGGTGTATGGGTTCTTAGAAGCGACACTAAACAACCAGTGGTGACACCATTGTCTATCAATCCAGTTCATCCAACTGTCTTGGATGATCAATAAAAGTTAATGTCGACGAAACCTCATACATAGAGTATATCGATATCTGGATGCGAATGCCAGGAAGCAGTCTATGGATGCAACCTCAAGATGAGATGTATTCATCCAGCACTCCTGGTCTTCATTATGCGTTCATTGGAAACCTTCAACCTGGAAACTATGAATATTACATAGTTGTCCAGGACTCGTATCTCAATATGGGCACATTGGGTAATGCAACCCATCCAGAAACATTTTCAGTTGCAGGTAATTTTGTCTGGAAAATTGACAAGACTGATACTGATTATGTACACAAGAGCTTCCACCAGTCTGATATTGGTAACCTCTCTGATGGTCGACCTGCAATTTACACAATTGAGAGAGCGAGTGGAGATCTGAACTTGACTCTCATGAAGTACTCACAGGGTGGAGGCATATATGATAGCCTTACAATTTCCAATCCAGATGGAATTCCTTTCAACAACTTTGTACTTTTCACTGCAATGCTAGATGGTGACAATATTCAAGACATCATCGTTTTGGACCTTTATGATGACAAGGGAGCGTATGTCTTCAGATATAATGTGTACCATGGGAGTACATTCTCTCTCATGGGTAGTGGTACAATACCGTATGCATACAAGAGCTTCATCTTTATGGAGGTGTTTGATGATGATGGTGATGGTAACGAAGAACTGTTCATTGTTTCAGACACCCAACCATTCAATATCATTAAGATGGATTCCGATCTTTCTTGGACCTCAGTCGATCTTCTGAACAACATGGACTATAGGTACGGTGTGAGAGGCTTCACTGTTATTACTGATTCACCAAACGGATACATTGGAATCGTTCGGGGTGATATTGAGATTGATATCTATACAACGGACTTGGTGTATTCTCACTCATTAGACATAGACATGAGTGCCTATGCCAACATAGAATTTGGTGGCATTGACAAAATTAACAATGGCACTTTGGGTAGGGAACAATTTGTTGCAAGCTATACATATTGGAACGGATCTGATCCTACCGGAAGAGTCTATGTTTTTGATAGTGGAGTTTCAAACGTGAACAACACGCCAGTGTACAAATTGGATCATCAGTATATCACCTACATCTATCCTGCTGACGCAACAGGTGATGGTACTGATGATTTGTTCATCAAACTTCCTAGTGAACTTCTATTGGCCGAATTTGGTCATTCACTTAGTATCAAATGGGCGACGCCAATTACTGGTGCTACGCCTCTCAGTGCAATAATCACCGACTTTGATGGAGATGCTCGTGATGAATTCATCTTGTTCACAGACCAAGACGAAAGACTGACACAGGTTAACTTTGTTGGTGGTGTAGAATGGACTATGACCGTAGGAGAGGTCCATAATCCCTTGCCTCTTGGTAATATAGATTCAATTCCAGGGGAAGAGATTGCGGCATATCCATTTGCAACCAATACGAACTACTCACTAGGGGCCATCAGAAATATCGATACTCATTATATCATGGATGTGACTCTTGAATTCACAATGACTGATATCGTTCAGACTGAATGGTTCGATATGAATGTTTCAGTCTTGAATGTCTATGGTGAACCCATAAGCGATGCATCTGTCTATATGGATGCTCAGTATATGTCACCAGAAGGACAAGCTATCCATACATTTAGTCTGTACTATAATTGGATGGAGCAACATTACTGGGGACAAACAACTGCTTCCTGGCCTATGGGTGTTGTCAACCTGAGTGTTTCAATCAATCACCACTACTATCATCATTATAGAGAACTGTTCATTGATGCTATGACTGTTAGAAGTCACCTCTTTGTCACATTAGCTGCTCCACCATCTGTGAACCAAGGAGATGGTATGAATCTATCTGCAACCGTTACAGACATTATGGGGCGAGTTGTTAGGGATGCTACGGTCAATATGTTTCTGTCAGGAGTGGGACAAGCAGCTACACGTGTTGGAGCTGAATATCTTGCCTATTATCCAGAGGTGCAACTTGGTCCTGGATACCATGAAGCTGAAGCACAGGCAACTCATCCATTTGGAACAGGTTTGGCGGCGGATGCCAAATGGATCAATGTTAGACTTCTAGCGTCCACCCTGGATGTATACACTGATTTTCCTTCGATTGTCCAACAGGATGAACTAGTGTCAGCTTGGTTCAATATCACCGACCAATATGGCGTTCCAGTTTCTGGTGCTATTGTGTCACTTGTCAGTGGTCCAAAAGGATTCGAGCTGGTCAATGGTCCTGATCCTGGCAGTTATATCTTCAATCACTACGCCAATATTGGGATTGGAAATCAAACATTTGAACTAAGAATTGAGAGATTGCATGTAGTGGAATCGGTGATTCAAGAGGTTAGCTTTGATGTATATGGAAATCTGACACCAAATGTGTTCTATGAAACTCGAGTTGCAGGTGGCTCTGACTTTGAGGTGGGTATTTTTGTCAGGGATAAGTATGGACCGGTATTTCTGGGAACATCTGTTGAGATAGATATCAATGGGACTCTCTATTCCGCATCACATGGAACTGTAGGTGATCCTGAGTATTTCATACTCGTAAATGCAGATTTCCTTCTTGGACCGAACAACTTCACTGTCTATATCAACGCAACATATGCACTCCCATGGTCTGGTATATTTGGAATACGGTCATTCTCTGATGCGGCAACAGACACTGAGGTCTTCTCTTCTGAAGGATGGATTGTAACTCAAGGTGCTCAACCAATAATAGAATTACACTTTGTTGATTGGGCTGACCGACCTGTGGCTGGAGCAGCGGTAACGGTCTTTGTGAATGCCCTCTCCTATAATCTTCTAGAGAGCAGTCCAGGTATTTATGCAGCCACAATCTCAACAGCTGGTTGGATACCAGGTCCATATGAATACGTTATTTCAGTGGATCATCCGGATGTAGAAACAGGAGCCCCAATAAACGGAACTCTGACAGTATTAGGTTCACTGGAGTTCTTTATTGATTATAGTCCAGAGGAACCAACACAGGGTGATCCCCTTACAATCGTCATTAATGTGGCCGATGAGTACGGAAATTCAATTCCCAATCTTGAGGTCTATGTTGAATTCATGGGATTACCTCCAATGTTGGCATATCCGACAGACCAAGTTGGAGAGTATGTCGTATCCATTCCAGTAATACCCTCAACATTTGGTTATGGTGACTTCACAGTTGCAGTCACAGCAGTAGGGGAGTTTGTTGAGGAGGCCGTGGACACATCGACAACAATCACTGTAGAACCTGCAACTCCAAACTTCGCAATGTCAACTAGTTCGCTCTCCCTGGGAGCAGGAGCTTCATTCGTCCTAAGCCTCATTGGAATGGTTATCTACTTCAGATTAGCGTCATCATTGAGAGTGGACGACAAGTCTCTTACAGGGCGAAAGAAATCCATCAAGAACATGGATAGACTTTATGTCCTGATTGTGTTAGGAAGTGGTGCTGGTCTGGTTGGGTCATACTCCATGTATACTGCTGGGAACTATGCAGCCGCGTTAATACTCACCGTAGCACTTCTCGGATGTTCAGTGCTATTGTATGGCCTGTGGCTATATCGAGATGCTACGGCAGCAGTACTTGTTCGAGGTTCACTCAGTAGAAGTAGAATGGTCCTCGGATTATGGCATCTAGTGTTTGTGCCCTTGGTCATCTTCATGATACTTCTATATGGTGTGGAAATTGACTGGTTCAGAAGATACATCATTGATGTATCGTTCACAATTGGAGATATCTCTATTCCATCAATCATGACCACAATCTTTGCCGCTTACATATCATCGATTCTGATTGTTGTTGTAAACCTCTACAGAGAGGTAAGTAAGGGTCTCAAGAAGATCGTGAAAATGGAGGATGCTGGAACACCTCTGGCCATTGTCGAAGATGAAAAAACATCTATGGTCAGCAGATTTAGCTCCTCTGTAAGAATCAAGTTCTTGATGTTCTTAGTAGTTGTCGGAGCAACGACTGTGATGAGCATGGATTTCTTAGCGAGCTGGGAGCTTGGTGTAATTGTGCTTTTACCAGTGGCATTTCTTGTTGTGATACCATTCATCTCATCGAAGATAATTCAGGTGTTTAGCAAGATGTCCAAAGGTAGGGTACCATCTGCACC
>PJET01000079.1 GCA_002825515.1 Candidatus Thorarchaeota archaeon MP11T_1
GTGGGGATACTGTGAGGGATGTTCGTTTCGAGAATGGTAAAATTCTTCCTGAATATTTACCTCCACCAGAAAAGTTTGAGGCTGGACTGCAGAATTATGCTGGTGCTATAGGCGCAGGTGCAGCAGCGGAGTATCTTCAAGCAATTGGAATGCACGAGATTGAGAAACATGAACGCTCACTACTTGAAATTGCATTGAAGCGACTGAGTGAAATGGAGCACGTTCAAATCATTGGTACCGATGACATCAACATCAAGACTGGTCTGGTCACCTTCATTGTTGACACAGTCCACTCAGCACACGATGTTGCCACTTATCTTAACGATGAACACAATGTCATGGTCCGTAGCGGATGGCATTGTGCAGGACCTTTTCATTATCAGATGGGGATTGATCCAAAAAGAGGGACTGCAAGAGCCAGCTTCTACCTATACAACAACCGTGCTGATGTGGACACTTTTCTATCAGGAATGGAGGCACTCATTGAAGCAAGCAAATAGAGTTTCAATAACTTGTCAATATTTACTAATTGCCCATGGACTCCAGCGGGTCTTATCTTGTCTATTCTTCAGATGATGAAGAAGTTTTTTTCTTATCTTGTAGAGTTCACCAAATCGAAGTGTATCAGAATAATTTGAGAGGTCTTGTGCAATCTCATCGAATATTGAGATTGGTACGTTTCTGAAACATCCAATGACATAGTTCTGATTCTTTTTTCCTTCAAGGAACGCTCTAAGGACACCTTTCAGATAGTTGCGTTCTGCAATAACCATACGAACAGGATTCATTGTATATCTATTAAACACTCATTGATTATAAAAACGAATAATATGACTGTTTGATGAACCTTTTCGGAATCAAGTAAGAGGAACTCTGTTTTCTAGCCGACTTCCCTCTGGATCTCTTCTTTTATCCGCTTTATTTCACTCACGGGATCTGCAAACTCGAAACCACTTGCAGAAAGATCTAGTGAATCTCGAAACTTCTTAACACGACCATAGACTGCAATATATCTTCCAACAACCTTGTCTAAGTTCTCGACGAGGGGCTGTTCTCCTCTTCCAGATTTCTTAATCATCTCATTGGCTTCCTCTGCAGTCATCTGAAGCAATTCTTCTCCAACTTTTCCAAAGAGAGTCACTCTGATTGAACCTGACCCGTCATCTACAGTTATTTTGTATAGCATACGAGGTTCAGGTTTATCGATTTTCCCGCATGACTTACAGACATATCCCTTGTCTGTTTCCTCTAGCTTCTTACTACAACTTGGACACGCTTGGTATACTGGACTCATAGTTTGACTCAAATTAACGACTATTCCACAAATCTCTACACTCTTACCCTCCGTTTGATCGTCAATATCACCAATGAGAACTCTTGATGCCTTAGCCATGGGTTGAAGAGAAACTTGCGATACATCCAATTTTTTGAGTTTAGAGTCCTTAGGATTGATGTATATCTCACCCTTCCGTCCAACTTGAAACTCCACGCCGCCTCTAAATCCCTCTTTCACATATCCGTGAAGGATTCTGATGATATCTCCTTCTTTGACCTTCTCAATCTTGTCAACATCATCATTCCAAAACGTGACTCTTGTCTTGCCTGACTCGTCCGCAAGAATGACATTTCTTACACGACCATCTCGTCCATCCTTGGTCGTAAAGGTGGTCACATCATAGACCGTGACAACTTTTCCCTCAATGTCAACATCCCACATACCGGTTGTCAGATCTACGATTTCCTTCATTCCAAGTGGTTCAGAAGTAATCCCAGATAGAGTTGCTTCTACAGCATCAATCTCATCCTTAAGCCCGCGTTCAATTGAAGCCGCACGTCCAATATGCACTTCAACCTCGGTACCATCACGGTTCAATCTGGTATTCACACCATTAAGCTGAATGACCTCACCCTCCTCTGCGTCCTCCATCTCTGAAGCCTTATCATCCCAAAAAACGAGCCTGACAGTTCCTGTTTCATCTGCTCCAAGAATGCTTAGGACCCTTCCCTCAGACCCATCTCTTTGTCTTGTAAATGTGGATAACCTAAACACCCTCTGAATCTGCACCTTTAGAGTGATGTTGAACAGACCTTCTTTGAGATCAGAAATCTTATAGTCTCCAATCGATGGGTCTTTGAAATCGATACCTAAATCTTCAATCTCATAATCCTCAAGAACTCTGATCTGTCCCATCCTGCCCAAGTTCAATTCCAAAGCGTCACCAAGCCCTTTCTTCACATAAGCCCCTCTCACTTGGATGACATCTCCAACAGATATGACATCCTCCGATACAGCATTTGTTAGGTCATCCCAGAGAACTACTCTGATACTCCCAGTTTCATCTGAAACCATTATGCTTGCAACTTTACCTTCTGCTCCCCCATCCTTCCGGGAGAATGTACGGATTGAACCTAGACTGATTACTTTAGCAGTGAGTGCTACGTTTCTAGTTGTTTCCGTAATATCTTCGATTCTCTGACGTGCTTTGGGTGAAATTTGATGAAGATCAACTCCAAGTTCTCTAGCTACAATCATTGCAGCAGACTCGTCGTTGATGACTTCTCGTCCGAGTTCCTCTCGTTTTTCTTCAATCATGGACAAGATGTCTTTTCGTTCATAGTCTGACCTGTGTTTCAGAATCAATTCAATTGTTTCCTCAAGAGTAAGCAAGTAGGTCACCTTCCATTGCTAATTAAGTGGCTTCGGCTGTTTTATGGTCATGACCAACTGCTTTAAAGTAATATCCTCAACATCCACGAGCTTGGGGAATTTCTAGGGTTCATGAAGCGAAAGACAAAATACACTATCACGACAGAAACAGGTTGATTTGTTGTGACTGAATCCGATCTGAGTCTTCCCGAGCACAGTATCTTCTACGAGCAGTACTTCAGTGTATTAAATGAAGAAATACACACCCTATATGCCATCGCAGAAGCTGCTCGGCTCCAGGGATTCGACCCTACCACAAGGGTTGAGATTCCCCCCGCACATGATGTCGCCGCGCGTGTTGAAGCCACCCTAGAGGGTCCAGTAGGTGTTGCTAAACGTATCCGTGAATTACAAATAGACAAATCTCGAGAGGAAGTAGCTTTTGCTATCGCGAAAGAAATAGCTGAGGGTAAACTTGGAAGGATTGAAGACGCAGAAAAAGCTGCAGACAAGGCTGTCCGAGTCGCACTCTCTATTCTTACAGAAAGCATCACTGCAGCTCCCCTTGAAGGAATCGCAAAAGTCCGTATCAGAGGATCTGGGGACGAACAATACCTAGCGTTGTACCTTGCAGGACCTATTCGAGCCGCAGGTGGAACAGAGGCTGCTATGACGGTCCTTGTGGCTGACTATGTACGTCAGGTTCTAAACCTACCAGCATTCAAAGCAACAGTGGATGAAACTGAACGGGCTCTAGAAGAGGTCGAGCTCTATGCGCGAAATGTGCATCTCCAATACTCTGTATATCCTGATCTGGTTCGATTTGCTGCAGCCCGCCTCCCAATAATGCTGACTGGTGAACCAACTGAAGAGTTCGAAGTTTCAGGAAGTCGTGATTTGGAGCGTATTGAAACGAACAGGGTCCGAGGAGGAGCTGTTCTAGTTCTAAATGATGGTGTGGTTGGAAGAGCTGTTAAGCTGGCAAAGATTGTTAGTAGTAATGAAATTCGCGGCTGGGAGTGGCTTGATGAACTAGCGTCAAGAATGTCAAAGGTGGCATCCAGCGAGGAGGAAGACACGGCGGATAAGAAGCTTGAGCCAAAATCTGATTACCTGGCCGATGTAATAGGGGGACGACCTGTATTCTCACATCCATCCCGTATAGGTGGTTTCAGACTAAGATACGGCAGGTCTCGAAATACAGGTCTTGCTGGTGTAGGAGTTCATCCATCAACAATGTACATTGTTGAAGAGTTCCTAGCCCCTGGTACGCACATTCGAACTGAGCGTCCTGGAAAGGGTTCAATAGTCACTCCTGTTGACTCTATTGAAGGCCCCATCGTTCTCCTGAAAGATGGTTCTGTGATACGAGTAAGTAGCACAGATGAGGCTAGAACATTAGAAGGCAAAATCTCACGTATTCTATACCTTGGTGATATTCTGGTTGCTCTGGGTGAGTTCCTAGAGAACAACCATCCGCTTGTACCATCAGGTTATTGTGAAGAGTGGTGGTCCCACGACCTTGATCATGCTGTTTCAAAAATCTCCCTAACTGAGCTTGCCACGAAATTATTGAAATCTGACCTTACACCTGAAACTGTGAATCAGCTTGTAGACTTCCCATTAAAACAGATTCCAAGCGCATCTCAGGCAGTACACCTGTCAAAGAAACTCAAGATTCCACTTCATCCATTCTACCTCTATCGCTGGTCTGCATTAGATCCAAAGGAGGCTCTTAATCTTAGGAAATGGATTCTCACAAAGCACACAATCAAAGACTCTGCTATTGTCTTGCCCTCCAGTCCTGAAAATAAGAAGCTCCTCGAGATTGCAGCAATACCCCACACGCTATCATCAGACAAAGAACAAATTCATCTCAGTGATGATTCGGTGTCAATTCTTGCCCAGCTTGGCAAGAAGAATGCCACTCCGAAAGGCGAAACATCACTCGATTTGATGAATTCTGTAGCCTCTGTGAAATTGATGGACAAGGTTGGTTTCTCTATTGGAGCAAGAATGGGTCGACCCGAAAAAGCTGAAGAACGTAGGATGAAACCACCCGTTCAAGTACTCTTTCCTGTTGGTCGCACAAAAGGCACAGAGCGTCGAATAGAAGAAGTAGCCAAGAGTGTAGAGCACATCTCCACTCTTGACACGTTCGAAGAAGGCTCGATTGACCTTAATGTCCCAGAGTCAAATGGCGTCGAGCTTGAGATGGTTTCTCGAGTGTGCCCAAGCTGTTCGGAGGAAACTTTTGAGTCAAGGTGTCCCAAATGTAAAGTACATACCAATATACAACCATGGTGTTCTCATGAGGATTGTGGACTGCCAGTGGATCCCAACACAGGCATGTGCCAGTTCAGCCACGATGTCAATCTAATACGTGTGACGAAAAATGTCCCCGTAGACATCACGGGATTGATTAATCGTGTTAAGACTGAGGTCCACGAGTTTGAAGCACACGGTGTCCGTGGTGTTCTAGGCCTCACTAGCGACTACAAGATACCCGAGTACCTCGGAAAAGGCATTCTGCGAGCCAAACACGATGTTTACTGTTATCGTGATGGAACCGCTAGGTTCGACGCCACTGATGCTCCATTGACTCACTTCACACCACGCGAAATTGGGACCCCTATAAGCCGCCTGCGTGAACTGGGTTATGTCACTGATCAAGATGGAGAGCCCTTAGTTTCTGACGAACAGGTAGTAGAACTCAAGGTTCAGGATATTGTTGTACCAGAGAACTGTGCCATGTACCTAGTTAGAGTTGGACGGTTTGTTGATGACTGTCTAGAGAAAATATATGATCTGGACCGGTATTACAGATTTGATGCTCAAGAAGATGTCATTGGTCAGCTTGTTATAGGTCTGGCACCTCACACATCTGCTGGAATAATCGGTCGCATTATTGGGTTTACAAATGCTAGTGTTTGCTATGCACATCCTTATTGGCACGCAGCAAAAAGGAGAAACTGTGATGGTGATGAAGATGCCCTCATACTAGTCCTTGATGCGCTTCTGAACTTCTCTAAGAACTATCTTCCAGCAGGAAGAGGTGGTCTCATGGATGCCCCTCTGGTCTTGTCAGTCATCCTCAACCCAACCGAGGTGGACGATGAGAGTCATAATATCGAGGTCTGTAGACGATACCCTGCTGAGTTTTACAACATGGTTGCCAATGCAAGACCCCCCAAGGATGTAGAGAACCTTGTTGACATAATTGCATCGCGTCTGAATTCAGCTGCACAGTACGAGGGATTTGGATTCACACATAGCACCTCATCATTTGATAAGGGTCCAAAGAATACCAGATACAAGATATTAGGTAGCATGGATGAGAAATTAAGCGCTCAATTGAAACTAGCCACTCTGATCTCTGCAGTCGATGCAAGAGATGTTGCTGAACGCGTTCTCTCACACCACTTCTTTCGTGATATTAGAGGTAATCTAAGAGCATATTCTACACAAAAGATGCAGTGCCAGAAGTGTCGTAGAATCTATAGACGAATTCCATTGTCTGGTATCTGTGTCTGTGGGAATAAACTCTCATTGACAGTCAGACAGAAGAACATCTCCAAATATCTCGAGGTAACAAGAAGGATCATTGAGGAACATGGATTAGACCAATATCTACACGAACGATTGAGGCTAATAGTAGCCGCTCTTGACTCATTGTTCGTTTCAGAACAGACATCGTTGACTGATTTCTTCGAATCCTAATCTTCATCCTGTGATTTCAGAGCCAGATGTAGAAGGTTTTGATCCTCAATCATACCAACAAAGCTTCCAGTGACCGACAACACCGGTGCTTGGTCAATATCTTCATTTCGAAGAGTCCTAACACACTCAGCTACAGTAGTAATCTCGCTGAAGCTTATGATGTTCTTAGTCATCACATCCTCGACCGCCTTGCTTGGTAGTCGAAGGAGCTTCTTGGTCACAACAAGGAAATCCTTCGAAGTCCATCCCCAGTCAACTGTACTATCCGTGCCACTGAATGTTTGGGATATGTTATTCTCAACCGTGACTTCAGAGAGGCGTATATAATCACTCACAGTAATCATACCTGTAACACCTCCTCCTTCACCGAGTACGACGAGGCCGTTCTTTCCTGCCATATCCATTATCATATACGAGAGCGCAAGGGGAGTCTTCTCCCATACAGCATTCACTGATCGTGTAACAAACTCTGAGATTTCCATCTTTCCATACTTCTTGTTGTTCTCAAGGGTGGATCCAAGGATATCTGGAACCGAAACCAATCCAACAAGTTCGTCCTTCTCAACAACGGGAAGTCTTCTATATCCCTTCTCAATCATCAGCTTGAGAGCAGTTTTGATATCTGTTCTTGGAGAAACGGTTTCAGGGTCCCGTACCATAAGCATTGCCAGCTGATTCTCATCAGATTTCTGAAGAAGATCGGTTCTAGTGACTATTCCTACTAGTGACTTGGTCCCCTTTTTCACGACTGGAACGCCATTGATCTGCTCTTCAGCCATCAATTGGAGAACATCTTCTCTGGTCCCTGGTACTGAAACGTACACCACGTCCGATTGCATGCAATCCTTGACCATCATTGTTAGGACTACTCCGGTTTATAGAAACTTGACCACTCATCAAATCACATGGACAATCAAGCCATCCAGTGGAGTTGATGTAGATGACATAGTGTTTTTTCAGTCACCTTTTATGGTTTTCCTTAAACCCATATCTACCATGGATTCTTTTTCAAGCCTAATAAATAACGCAATGCATTGCTAAGCCAGTGTATTCCTAGCGTCGTCAGTATCAAGATTATTACAAA
>PJET01000080.1 GCA_002825515.1 Candidatus Thorarchaeota archaeon MP11T_1
TCTCTCTGCTGCATCCTTGCGAACTGATGATTCTTGCTCGGCCCAAGTCTTCTCGAACTCTTTTGTCACTACTGTAATTCTATGACGGAGCTGCATTTTCATAATCAGATACACAAGTACAACTAGAACCAATCCAATGGCAAGCCCAATTAGAGTGTCCTCAAAAGCCATATCATTTAGTGTGAAGATTTCCATATATTCTCGGGTAATTGTGGGGTATTAGCTGGAGATTACGTTTCTCTTGGAAGCTGACTCTTAAGTGGATGTTTCATAAGAGGAGAGATGGCGGTTCATTATGGTTGAGGATACACTAGATCTTCTAAAGGTCCTTTCAGCAACCCCTGGTCCTGTCGGAAGGGAGGAAATGGTCCAAGATATAATCAAGGAACGGTTCAAACAGCATTGTGGAGGCTTCAAACAGGATAGAATAGGTAATGTCGTGGGCACTCTAGAGGGAGGCGTTGACAAACACTACGCAGTCGTGGCTCATGCTGACGAAGTTGGATTTCTTGTCAGCAATATAGACGAACAAGGATTTCTGAAGGTCAAATGGAATACACAGGGACATCTACCTGATCTAAGGCTTTTACCAGGACAATGGGTATTGATCATGGCTGCGAAAGGACTCATACCTGGAGTCTTTTGTGTAAAGACTGCACATATTGCTGGACCAAAAGACAAGAAACGGATTCCCACTTATGAAGAGGTCTTTCTCGATATAGGGGCGGGGAGTATAGAGGATGTAAAGGAACAGGGAATTAACATAGGGGATCCAATCATCTATGCTGCACCAGTTGAGAAACTCATGGGAAATATTGTCGCTGGAAAGTCAATGGATGACCGAGTTGGTCTCGTTGTGATGCTCCGAGTGCTTGAGCATTTCTCAAAGATGGCAAAAGCCAAACGGCCAACATTAACTTTCGTATCAACGGTAATGGAGGAACTTGGAGCAAAGGGAGCAGCAGCTGTAGCGAAAGACCTTGATGTTGACGCAGTTATCATCTTGGACATAGGTCTAGCGGATGACTACCCAGGTACAAAAGGAGAGTCTGGGGTCGCTCTAGGAAAGGGACCGGTAGTTGTCATCAAAGACAATGCGTTACATTATTCGCATGATCTAATTCAACTCATCATCAAGACAGCAGAAAAAGAGAAGATACCAATTCAAAGAGCAGTCTTTCATAGCTATGCGACTGATGGTGTTCAGTTTGTATCAGAAGGGCAGGTCGTTGCAGTCTTAGGAGTGCCTTGCAGATACTCTCATAGTGCATTTGAAGCAGTCAGTCTCTTAGATGTGGACATGACAATACATCTTCTGATGAAGTTGCTTGGCTAGATGTTACTGACTCCGTAAGGTTTTACTCGGACCCTCATACTCTCACGGGAAACAATGATGACTTCTGTTCCAGATTCAATCTCGCCCACATCGCACCTAGCCTCCCAGATTTCAGCCCCAACCTTAATCTTACCTGCAACTGGGGTGACTGTATCTATGACTTTGCCCCTCAGGCCTTTCAACTCATAAAATTCGTGAGCGCTCTCCAGAAGTGAAGGATAAATCAGATAGTATTTACCTGCAACAAAGATTGCTGCTCCAATGATTAACAAAATGGTGACTGGCATAAGCCATTCAGGTTTCAAATAGTATACAATTATGATAGCAATCGGAACGAGGATCAGCTCGTCCACAGTTATCGCGATGAATTTTGCTCTAGGTGAGAAATCTACCATTTTTCACATTCAACCTTCTTTTGTGCTACATTTGGCATGTGAGGAAAAAAAGTTTTGCACTTTACGACTAAAATTGATGCGCGTACATAGTACAATTGAAAAGGATAATGAATAGCGCCACGTCAGGGACCATTTCTTGAAGACTGAAACAATCCAAATAATGTCAGGGGCTGCAATGCTTTCTGCTTTCACTTATGTACCCATTCTAGCGAGAGAGAGTCTGGGCATCTCAGAGATTCTTGTGACGATAATTGTTGGGGGTTATGCTTCTGCCTCATTCTTTGCGTCATACATCTTTGGGCGAGCAGGAGATGTCTACGGTCGTAGGATAATAATTAGGCTGGGACTCCTTCTGAGTACTGTCAGCTTTGGATTGCTTATGCTGTCATCGAGTTTTGAGTCCCTGTTTATTGTACGTGTGATGAATGGTTTCTGTGTTGGAATGTATCCGGGAGCCCTTACTGCCTATGCATTTGAAGCCAAAATGAAGATGGGTCGTTTTGCCACTTGGGGAGCCGCTGGCTGGGGAGTTGGAACTTTATTGGCAGGCTATGCGGCTGGTTTCAATCTATACTACGCATTTCTCATGGCAACACTCTTCCTCGCTATCGCCTTTGGTTCAGCCCTCACTCTACCGGAAGCCCAAAGAGAGGTGGTGAAGGTCCCGTGGTTTCCAGTTGAAACGTTCAAACGAAACGCTTCTATTTACTTGGCAGTGTTACTTCGTCATAGTAGTGCCTTTGCAATCTGGACTCTGTGGCCACTGTTTCTTTTCGATATTGGTGGTGACCCATTCTCTATCGCAGTAGTCCAAGCTACAAATGCCCTTTCTCAGGTCCTTTTCATGGCGACTGTCACAGATCGACTAGACAGTAAGAAGTTAGTAGCCATCGGGTTGATAGCGTCTTCAGTCACCTTTCTTTGGTTCCCATTTGCACGAAACATCATAGAGATACTGCCAACACAGGTCTTACTGGGATTCGCTTGGGCAACACTCTTTGTGGGTGCATTGAAGTATGTCACTGAAAACAACCATGAGCGTTCCACTGCGTCGGGTCTTCTTTCTTCGATGTTGGCGCTTTCAGGAGTTATTGGACCAATCATGGCAGCAGTAATCTATACAATCTGGCCCGGGTATACTCCAATCATGATATTCGCTGCAGTCATGTCCCTCATCGCCTATGGTCTATTCTGGCTAAACGGTCGATATAGGAGATACAAGCCCGTTGATGAATCGGTCATTGAGCTCATTTAGTTCGGCGTTTCTTCATGTCTTGCAGTTTCTGACCAAAATCCACCTCTGTGAGTCTATCAGCAATGATTGGTGAAATTACTAGGAACACCGCCGCAAATATGCCAATCACACTCAAGTCGACGATAAGAGAGGTATAGGTACCCTCAACATACATTCTAATCAATGACCGATAGACATTGGACACTGGCAGGTATTCGTCAAATGTTCCAAACGTTGCACCAACAAGTCCCAATGGGACGATTCCACCACCCACAATCCAATAGAATATTCCTCCAAGAGCAGCCACAGGAACCACAAAGACGGAGTTTCGAAAGATAGATCCAGCGACGATTCCAATACCTGAACTGAAGAGAGCTAGTAGAAGAGTCAATGAGAAGAATGTCAGAATATCACCATTTGGCCAGACTCCAAACAGAATGTAGCTAAGGAGGAAAAGGAAAGGCACTGCTGCGAAGCTAATCACGACTCCACTAAACATCTTCCCCAAATAGATAGCATAGGGTGATTGATTCGATAGGATGAGTTCATCCAGTGTCTCCTGTTCAAACTCTTGTGTCATTGCAGATCCTGCTGCAAAGATAGCTCCAAACATCACCGAGTATACAGAAATTGTCCAAGCCATATAGGCCAATCGTGGTGGAGTGAATGGTCGTAGGTCTACCATCTCGAAATCAACAAGAGAGTCATTCAGGAAGTAGGTCTGGTAGAATATGTCCAGCTTTCTGATGACTGGCATTCGTAGGTTCTTTGTGAGATCCTCATGGATGTTTGCGACTTGCACTTGAATGGACACTGATTGATTGTTTGCTACTGCATACTCGAATCCATCTGGTATAGTAATCACAAGGAGGATTTCTCCATTATGAAAGAGCCTGTCAGCAGTTTCAGCATCCATCAATATAGGATCAAGTCTGGGAGGAACAGGGTCATTCTCTCCTATAATCTCAAGTAATCCTTCTGTATAGATACCAGGATTCTCTTCATTCATTACGACGGCGGTTTCAACACCAGTCCCAAAATATACTCCACCCATAAGCATGCTGAATCCAACAAAGAACATGATTGGTAGGAGTATCACCAACACCAGTTTCTGAGGGGTTCGCCTCCATACTCGAAGTTCTTTGAGGAAGCTGGCCTTAACAACCCTGAATGAGAAATTCATGACTGTTCAACCTCCTTCTTCATCTGGTGAATGACTATTGCAGACATCACAATCCATGTTCCTAGGAGATACAAGACACTGGTTGTGAGACCTAACAATGTGTCGAGAAAGAAGACACGGGGCCATAGAGCGAACGAATGGGTTGTGGGAAGAATTAGCATGATCATCCTTATTGAGAACGGAGATAGTCCAATGGGAGCCATACCACCCCCTAGAATAAAACTCACCACTGCGAATAGTACTGATGCTAGTAGGGCTTGCTCACGATTACGTATCTTCATTCCAATCAGCTCGCCTATTGGGACTAATGCGAGAATCGTTAGTAGGAGAATGCCAAACAGGACGAGCAGGTTTCCAGCCGGAAAAATATTCATACTGATACAAATGATTGGAGCAGATATCAAGATGGCAGAGAAAGATCTTGGAATAGCAGCAACAGTCCTACCAAGTACTAATGCAAGTCTTGGTGTCGGTGAGTTCAGAGTGTCCTGTAGTGCTCCTGTTTCAAACTCAGTGGCAGTTAACATTGATTGACTTGCAAGTGAACAGGCAATGAGTGAAAGAAGAATCGCAACAGCAGCCATATACTTGAGATTGGATGGTGTTGCTGTTAGGCTGAATGACTCCTCCATTACAATAGGAGCATTTGATTGGTCAAAGTCTGGATATACAGCACCTTGATTGAACAAAAGCACAGCTGCCTCAAATCTGTGAATGTAATTCTTGACGACATCGTCATTCACATTATTGATGAACATTACAGTTGTTGCATTCTGTCCTGACGTTATATTGGCCCCAAATCCTTCAGGAATCAGTATGTATGCAATCAATTCACCATTCCTGTACAACTCATCAGCTGTTTCGAGATCATAACGTTCGACGCTAAACCAAGTATGATTTGTTGTAGACACCATGTTCTCAAGGATGTCAGCCAAATCGTTGGCCTCTGATGAGAGATCCTCAACAACAAGACCACAGGTAAAGGATTCACCCCCTCCCACAGAAGTCCACATAATGGTATACACTAATAGGAAGACAAAGGGAATTATCAGACTTGGTCCCAAGAATTTGGGGTCTCGTTTCGCCTGCTTCAAGTCCTTCTTCACTATGGCTGCTATCTCCCGTAACATCCTAATCCCTCAATGTAGAACCTGTAATTGCCAGAAAGACATCACCAAGAGAGGGTTCTCTCATTGATGCCTGTTTCACCACAAGACCGCTCTCAGACAGGCGACCTATGACAAGTGGTAGATCCGAATGTCCTGCCTGACTGCGAATCCATGCTGTACGTGGACCTCCATCAAGTGGTTCAGAAACCTTCTCCACTTCGAGCTTTACTCTCTCAGTCAACCACTCGGATCCATAAGGTGAATCCATTCCTTCAATCAAGACCTCAATTAGGTAGGTACCGACATATTCACGTTTCAAATCGCCAGGAGTTCCCGACGCAACAAGATCTCCATTATCTACAACAATCACCCGATCGGCCAAAGCCTCAGCCTCATCCATGTAGTTTGTGCAAAAGATTACAGTACGACCCTCATTCTTCAGCTTACGCACTTGATTCCAGATAAGGTTCCGACTCTGAACATCCACTCCCAGAGACATCTCATCCAAAATCAGAAGTTCCGAATCATGAAGTATCGAACGAACGAGTGCAAGTCGACGCTTCATCCCACCAGAGTACGTCTTCACAAGATCATCCTTGCGATGAGTAAGTCCAGCGAGTTCAAGCATCCTTGCAATACGATCTTTCACCTCGTTTTTAGGGACCCCATAAAGTTCTGCATGATACTCAAGAGCCTCGTGTGCAGTCAGATCTTTGTAGAGTGCAGTTTCTTGTGGCATGAAACCGATGAGTTTACGTATTGTATCAAGATTGTCTGTCACCTCATGTCCCGAAACCTTCACACTGCCAGAGGTTGGTTTCAATATTCCAGTGATTAGTTTGACAGTGGTCGATTTGCCTGCGCCGTTGGGACCAAGGAGTCCAATAATCTCTCCTCTTTCAACAGAGAAGGAGAGTTTATTCAAGGCCTTGTGACCACTCTTGTAGATATGTGTGAGGTTACTAACTTCAACTATTGATGTCAGTTGAATCACCTATATTTCATAGGAACACCAGAACATATGGGTGTGGTGTCACGAAGGGAGTAACATCACATAGTTCATTATGGTGATTTATCCTAGATGCTTACAACATGACACTTGAATTCCTAGTAAAGCCCGAGGTCAGAGAGGTATTATTCCAACTAGTGTGGGGAAACAGATTTGAGAAAGACCTCAAGGCAAACATGACTTCAGATGAGAGTTTCAACCAAATACGTGATAGACTGATTGCTGAGGAGTTGGTCTATCAATTTCGCGGAGCGAACGATATACCATATCTCTCACTGACAGACAAGGGTGTTGCCATAGTCAATCGCCTCTATGAGATCGAACGAATCATTGAGGGTGAAGACCTAGATAGTGAATAGCAAGTTTGTCACTCCTAAAGTGACAAGAGGTTTAATATTCTGTGATCTCAGATATCACTGGGTGGTAACATGGTCCAAGACACCATCGTCAATGATCTGACTAGTCTAGGTTTGACTAAGAATGAGGCCAAAGCATATCATGCACTCGTCAAGATTGGTAGGTCGACTGCAAGGGAAATCGCAGAGGAGTCTGGAATTCCACGTAGTAAAGTCTACGAAACTCTCGACATGCTTGACAAACGTGGGATAATCAAGAAAGTAACAGGCAGCGATCCAGCAGAGTTTGATCCTGCTCCTGTCGATGCAGCACTGGACCATCTAGAGGAGAAGGTCAAAAGCTCTGCTTCGAGTGCACGAAAAGTCCTGCAAGGTCTTCAAGCTTTGAGAGGGACTGAGTCTAAGGAATTTGCGTGGGCAGTGGAAGGAATAGAGCATGTCATTGTTGGAATGAGGACAGCCATCGAAGAGGCACAAGACTATGTGTACATTGCCTCTGCAGCTCCTGAACTATTGGGCAGACTCAGGAGTGCATTTAGCGCAGCCAAGAACAGAAAAGTGAAGATTGAAGTATTCACCACAACGCCAGGAGCGCAGCAGATTGCAGGACTTGAACACTATCTAACAGTGAACATTGCTATGCCTGGCAAGGATTTGCTGATAGAGAGCTTCAAAGAGGTTTTCCAGTCACCTCATCTGATAGCCGACGAAATGGAACCAACAAGGATGCTGATCATGAATGTTGATGGTAGAGAGAGCATTGGAGTCTTCCTCCCCAGTGATGATGCATCACAGCCATGGGCGCTAC
>PJET01000200.1 GCA_002825515.1 Candidatus Thorarchaeota archaeon MP11T_1
GAGAGTACAACGATCTTGTGCTTAATACCCTTCATATTTTCCGCAATTTCTTTTGGTACTGGAGGTTTTGACATTGCTCTCAGAGCTGGAGCGCATACGTAGTTCTAATAAAACATAGGATATGTCTGAAATGTTAGCTTTGATTGAAAATAGCTAAGATGTGTTGCGCAAGCGTTTCATTTGATGCCGCTACAAAATTCATCATTATTTCTGGTTTAAAAGGACTGCAGAATCGATTGCCATACTGATCGAGAACAAACCCTCCAGCTTCGAAGACCATATGTGTACCGCATAGATGGATGATAGGCAACATGTTTCTAAGGTCCACCATACCATCAAGGAAACCTGCCGCAGTCCAACAAAGATCGAGTAGATTACTCGCTGTTCTTCTTATGTCATGAACTGACCCTATGGTTCTCAAACTTCTTTCTAAAAATTCCATATCCCAAGTCTTCTTTGTATCGTATGAGATGATAGCATTTTTCAATTCAATTGAATTTGAGGTTCTGACACTAACCCCATTTCGTGTTACACCTTTTCCTGTAACTGCAACATATGTTTCATCAGTGAAGATTGATTCAATTACACTAATTTCTACATCATCAGATGTCATTTTCTCTTTATATGGAACAATTGAGATTCCAATTGATGCAAGTGGTATTCCTCTCTCTAAATTCGCTGACCCATCTATAGGGTCAATCAATGCAAGAAATTCGGGTTTACCTTCAGGCTTGATGAACCCTTTTTCTTCGGTAAACATCTCAAAGTTGACATTTGAACTTGATAGGACATTGACAATCACATCTTCCGCCTTTATGTCAAGTAAGAGTGTTTTGTCACCAAAGGGATTCAATTTCCCTGTTCGTTCTCTTGCCATGCCAATATTCTCAATTATTATCTTTTTTGCACTATCAATTGCACCTATAATTGTCTGAAGTAGAGTCATGCCAACATCGTTTTGTTTGTATTAATTACTCTATATCACTTGTTGGGTATTGATTACAATACCTTAAATGCGTCAAGACACGAGATAAAATCGTAAGGCCAAACATGGTGGAACAAATGGGCTTTCTAAGCGGTAAAAAAAAGGTAGATGCAGAGCGAGGAATACTTGAGATGAAGGGCACAATGAATGCCCTAACCTTGAGGATGCGCAGACTTGAAACCAGAATGACAGAGGAACAAAAGTCTGCAAAGGAGGCTATGGCTCAAGGAAACCGTTCGATGGCAAGGTCCCATCTTAGTATAGTCGTGGATCTTGAGAATAGAAGGTCTCGTTATCAACAGCAGTTCCTTACTCTAGAAACTGCTTTACTCAATTTAGAAGAAGCAAAGACACAAGCTGAAGTTCTGCGTGCTTTTACAATTGCAAACGATGCATTGACTGAAGCACGTTCGATGTTAAAGCCTGAGGAAATCCAGATGCAGCTGGATAAGCTCTCAGAATCCTTTGAACATATCTCAATAGCAGGCGAATTACTCTCAGAAGACTTGTCAGGAGCTGACTCAACCATAGAGGATGAAGAGCGGATTGACCGACAGCTGGAAGCTATGGAAGCAGAAGTATTACTCGAAAAAGAGGGAGTACTTCCTCCACTAGAAACCGAAGGAGCAATCCCTACAAAGACCAGTAAAAAGGAAGCTTCAGATGAGAAACGGATTGATGAGCTACTGGCAGACCTAGAAAAAGAAGCACGTGAAGAGCGAGCACGTGAAAAAGAGAGTTAAACTGAATTTCATTCAAGATATTTACAGGTGTAGTTGAGATTGGATATTCGATTGGTTGTATTCGATGTAGATGGAACCCTCACGAAACATAGTAGTGTTTGGTGGAGATTACATGAACACTTTGGTACAACGAGGGAGGGCAAATTATTCTATGACCAATTTTTTGCTGGAGCGATTACATATGACGAATGGGCGGATCTTGATGCTGGTCTTTGGAAGGGAAAAACCCTTTCAGAAGTCATGAAGGTTGTTCATTCGACCCAACTAGCTCTTGGTGCAGAGGAAGTAATCAGGATCTTGAAGGACCACCACTTAAAAACCGCAATCCTCTCTGGTGGTCTTGACATAATGGCTAATGACATTGGTCAAAGAGTTGGTATTGATTACGTTCTAACCAATAAACTCTATCACAAAGATGGAATTCTCACAGGTGAAGTGAAGAATCGTGTTGCGTGGGGAGCCAAATCCGAAGTGATCTCTCAAATAAGTAGTCATTTTAGCATTCCATTAGAGAAGACTGCTTTCGTTGGAGATGGCCGCAATGACATGAGTGTCTTCGAAGTGGTTGGTCTCTCAATAGCTTTCAATCCTGAAGATCTAGAAGTTGCTGATGCTGCTGATGTAGTAATCCGAAATGATGACCTTCGAGCTATCCTTCCTTATGTTATACCGGGGTACCTGCAATAAGGAGGACAAAGACATACGCTTGAAGTAGAATTATCATTGCTCCTTCAAAGAAGTCCAGTTTATGGTCATCAGTTATCGCTCTTTTCAGGAACCATAGACTTCCAGCAATCACCATGATTTGGAATAATACATATCTGTCCAAGGGGATTGGTACAAACATTCCTATGCCTCCCATAACTAGCAATACAATTTGTAAGACACCACCGATTAGATTGCCAACAGCTAGTCCAACCTTCCCCTTAGCAGCTGCAATTAATGCAATACCATGTTCTGGCAAAGCACCAGCGGCTCCCAAGATAAAAGCTGCAACAGCAACCTGGTTTCCAATAAGGCCAATGACATCATGATAGTTTGAAAGGAGCATCTCAACAGAATGAGTTAGAATCTCGCCTGCAAAGAATATGCCAACGAACCCCATCACAGCTAGAACAGTCGCGGTTCTTTTGGAATGACTAGCTTTTGCCATGCTTGATTCATTCACGACATCTCCAGTTGTCAATGCTGCGGCATAGATTACATACGATAGGAACAGAACAAATGACGCAACTGGTGGAAATCTTGGATCTATGGGCGCATCAGGAGAAACCATATCCAAGATACCGAGAGCAAACATGCTAAGTAATGCCACGAATGTCCATCGAATCAAGACTGAATCTTTCTTAATAGCCTCCTCAGGCACATCCATGTCTTCTTGCCCTTTTGTTGATATGATTATCGTTATTCCAAGGAGTAACATATTGAATCCTGCAGCTATGAGAATCGAAAGAACAGCGATATCTAAAAGGTCTTGGCTACCGGTTCGCCAACCGTTGAAAGCTGCTATCCCACTGATTACTGCTTCAGGCATATTACTTGCTAGACTTGAGAGCATACCTGCAACATATGCTGTATACCCTAGATGCCCTGCTGTGCTCTCCATTCCTTCAACAGCCCATTCAGAAGGTCTGAAAGCAAGCCATGTACCTCCAATTAGACCGATAATAATTACTATAGTTGGTTCTATACCCGAGAATCTTAGATAAAAATAGACGATCAATAGTCCAAAGAAGAATGCTAGTTCCTTTCTACCAGCGACCATCGAGTCTCTTACTCCATGGTAGTGGTCATCATTATCCATCGATTGTCCGATTTGAGTTTCCCCCATGGGTTATCTTGACTATTCTGAGTGGTTCCTATCCTGATTATTAATAATGATGGTTTTCTACGCACCAATCACTTCATGTTTGTGTATCTCACTCCACTTCCAGTATTGAGCAACACAACATCTTCATCGTAATCTATCTTACCCGACTCAATCAAGTTCCAAAGTCCACAAATTCCAACTGCTGATTCGGGGCAAAAATCAATTCCCTCAAGTTTGGCAGCAGTCCTTCTTGTAGTTTCAATTTCTTGGTCTGCAACTGCAACTGCGCTTCCGCCAGAGTTTCTTATTGAATGTAGGATGAGCCTTCCTGCAAACGGATTCGGAACTCTCAGTCCAAAGGCTTCTGTTTCCCCATTCACCCAAGGTTCGATATCATCTGTTCCTTTCTCTATTGCTCGAACAATGGGTGCACACCCTCCACTTTGTGCTGCATACATTCGTGGGCGTTCTGGACCTATCAGTCCAATTGCTTCAAGTTCATCGAAAGCTTTCCAGATACCAATTATTGCAGTCCCTCCGCCTGTTGGACAGATTATTGCATCGGGAACTGACCACCCCATTTGTTCACATATTTCAAAACCAAGAGTTTTCTTTCCTTCAACGCGATAGGGTTCTTTTGTAGTAGACAGATCTGTCCAATCTTCGTTCTGATCACCCATGGCCTTCGCTGCTTCTGCAATTGATCCCTTCACTCGCGTGGTTACCGCACCAAAAAACTCGCATTGGTGAAAGAATGGTTCTGGAGTGTCATCTGGCATGAAGATATGCGCCTTCAATCCAGCTGCAGCAGCGTATGCACTTGCAGAAACAGCTGCATTTCCTGCTGATGGAAGTGCAAATTCCTTCGCTCCTAATTCATAGTGCCTTGAAATCGCAGCGGAAAGACCTCGGTCCTTGAAGCTTGTCGTTGGATTCTGAGCTTCATCCTTTATGCGAAGCATCTGGAGACCAAGATGTTTTCCAAGACGTCTCGATAGAATCAGAGGTGTCCATCCCTCTCCGAGACTTACAACACAAGATGGAGATTTAACTGGTAGAAGCTGTGAATACCTCCACATGGAATTCATATCTGAAGGAAACTCACCTTTGCCAAGACTCTCCCTAACTCCAACCAGGTCATAAATTACGAAGAGCGGTGATCCGCATACGCAATAAGTTCCCCTCGTATCAGGTGAATGCTTTCTTCTGCACTGCGGACATTCCAGATGTGAGATGTGTGATATCAAAACACTCACTATTTTACATGAACACTTAGCCTTATTTGTACCTGTCACCTTGGTTTCTCGGAAAATACAGCATAAAGGGATGCCAATGGGTGAGCTAAAAAGAACTACCTTGCCATTTACTTCATTGGTTGGTCTAGATAGACTTAAGCTAGCTCTAATTCTTAATGGCATCAATCCCCAAATTGGTGGAGTTCTTATCTCCGGTCAAAAAGGTACTGGAAAGACTACTGTAGTACGAGCATTAGCAGATTTATTACCCGAAGTAGATGTAGTTGTTGATTGCAGATTTGGCTGCAATCCAGCTAATCATGACTTTTTATGTGCTGAGTGCAGAGCTAATTTAGAGTCCGGGAAGAAGCTTAAGTCTGAAAAACGTAAAATGCGGGTGGTAAATCTTCCACTATCGACAACCGAGGATAGATTGATTGGTGCACTTGATATTGAAAGAGTGTTGAATGAGGGAATTCAAGCTCTGAGACCTGGTATCTTGGCTGAAGCGCATCAAAACGTTCTCTATGTAGATGAAGTAAACTTACTTCCAGATCATCTAGTTGATGACCTATTGGATGCAGCAGCGACAAAGATTAACGTGATTGAACGTGAAGGCATATCAGTAGCGCATCCTTCCGATTTCGTACTAATTGGCACAATGAACCCGGAAGAGGGTGAGTTAAGACCTCAGCTCTTAGATAGATTTCCACTTCATGTTGCTGTTGGGAGTCATCATTCGATTGAAGAACGAATGGAACTTGTTAGGAGAAATCTCGCATTCGAAGATGATCCTGATAAGTTTAGAAGCGCTTGGGAAGCAAAGCAATCAGAGCTTCGAGAACGAATAATCCAAGCGAAAGAAATCTTGAAAGATGTTACTCTTCCTGATGCGAATCTCAGAGCTATCGCTATGGCATGTGATGCACTCGAAGTAGATGGTGTCCGACCGGATATCATCATTAGTAAGGCTGCTATTACCAACGCAGCTCTTGAGGGAAGACTGCAAGTCACGCTTGATGACATGAAAATCGCATCGCAATTAGTACTTAGTCATAGAACCAGACGAGGAGGTCTTTTGGAACCTCCATCTCCTGATGATGTTGATCAAGCTATCGCAAGGGCTGTGGAAGTGGCTCAGAAGACTGAGCGCCGTAAATCTCCAACCGAAGTTCCAGAAGAAGATGATGACAAATCAGGACCCCGGTTAAGTGGAGGTAGATTTGGTCGAGGCTCCAAGTTTGCTACTTCTGGAAGACAGGACGGCAAAAAAAAACTCCGGAAGGAATAAGAAATCCTCAAGGTGATCCCATTAAGGGTACAATTATCGCTGTCATGATGGTTGTTGTGTTCATCTTCCTTGCTTGGCTCTTTGTAAGTCCAATCAACTGGCTTTTTGGAACTCCGATTTTTCAATTCCCTTCAGTTGCTCCATTAATCCTCGACATTCTAGTGATTGTGCCAATTTTGTGGTATCTTGTGCGAAAATGGCTTGATGTTATGACCCGAAGAAGTAGCGGGCCTGCTGCAGGTATTGATACTGTTGAACCTGGTGGTGGTAAGCCTGAGCCCGGTGATGAATGGGGTTTAGCTTCAAGACCTTATACACCACAGACTCCAGATATGGTTTCAGGACCCAAATCTGAAATTCGAGAAGCCCCCTTTGGTTTGGATGAAGGCTTCTTTGTTAAGATGCCTGATATTGATACAGGAGAAGAACTATTTGATTTAGAGAAGTTAAGAAAGCGAGCAATGATAAGAGCTAGAGTTTCATCTGGTGGTTGGGTCAAGAAGCGGGTGAGCTCAAGAGCAGTTGGCTCTCTCAAATCCACTGACACTATGAAACATGGTAGACCTTTCCGTTCAAGAAAACCAATGAGGGAGGTAGGGAGTATACACATCCCATCTACAGTAATGGCTGCTATTGCCAGAACCGGGCGCAAATCTGATGGTCCTATCAAAATAACAAAAGATGATATTCGGGAGAGTGTTTTTACAGGTAGAACTCCCTTGACAATCATCCTTGTGATCGACGTCAGTCTTTCAATGAAAGGTAGCATGGAACAGGTCCGAGAATTCCTTGAAAGGATTGAGAGTGAAACACGAGGATCCAAAGACCGCACTGGAATTATTGCCTTCAAGGATAGTGGTGCGGTTGAGATCCAAGCACCAACAACCAATTGGAATAAAATCTATAGAGCGCTGGGACGCTTAAGAATCTCGGGACTTACTCCCCTCGCTGAGGCATTAAAGAAGTCTCTTGATACTATCAGAAGAGAACGTATGAGGAATAATGACATAGAACCGCTCTTAATCCTTATTTCAGATTTCTCTCCTAATATTCCACTAGCACAATCAGTTGGTCCTGGTGATGAGAGGTTCACACCTGTTCAAGATCTCGTACGTACTGCACGTCTGGTTCGCAAAGCAAAAGTTAGACTAGCTGCTGTTAATGTCGACCCCGAACAATCAAAATGGCCTAAGTTCCTGAAACGTCCATACCATGAAGCCCTTGAGTTAGCTGCAATGTTAAGAATGAAAAAGGAAGGATTGCACGATCCAATTGAAGCAATTCTACGAGTGGATGAATTTCGAAAAACCTTTGGT
>PJET01000201.1 GCA_002825515.1 Candidatus Thorarchaeota archaeon MP11T_1
CCAGAATCCAAGTCTGTGGACTTAATTGATGAACATGATGTTTCTTCTAAAGAAGGTAAGCTTCCCGAAGAGCTCGTTGATGAAGTTGATCAAGTTGTTTTGAGCCCAGAGTGACAAACCTATTTCTATCACTTCTCAATATCTATGTAGGAGTAATACTAATTAGATGGATTCCTCGAGTTCAGCGACTACTGAGGTTATGAGGGTTGAAGACATACCATTTTACTTCATTGTTTATATTATTGATTTTGTTTTCGAGCATTTGGTCTTCTGAAATGCCTATACATAATATCGAGAATTCGCCAATGGCAATGATAGATTTTATTTCAAGAGCTGACATTGCAGAACATCCTGAAATTCAAATCGCAAATAACAGTGATTTTGAAACACAAGCATGGCCCGGCAACGGTTCAATAAGTAATCCCTATCGCATCGAGTCTCTTCATATAACTTCTACAACTCATTGCATTTCTATTGAAAATACAACTGTATATTTCGTGATTTCTGACTGCTTGCTCGATGGTTATAGTCCGAATCCTGATTTTGGTATATTATTGAACAATGTGAGTAATGGAGTTATCGAATTCTGTGAGATGACCGAGAAGAGTCTGGCTGCATCGATTCGTCAAACAGACAACTGCAATTTTTCTAGCAACTTAATTTCAGGTTGTAGTTCTGGCTTTTACATCGATGAAAATTCAGGGAATTGTCATTTCATTGACAATGACCTATCTAACGTTGATTGGGATGGTTTTTGGGTATCAGATTCGCATGATATATCAATTCTCAATAACTCGATTCGTGGTGGTAGACAATTTGGTGTCTATCTAGAAAATTCTCTGGTCTGTTCTGTTTCGAATAATATCATATCGGACTTTCAATGGTATGGCCTCAAAATATACACTTCAGGGACTTGCAGATTCGAGAACAACACGATCACTATGAATCTCATACCTCGAAGTGAATATCAATTTGGAGCATATGCTTACGACAGTTTTGGTTTGGAATTCGTCAACAATACCGTGTATGGTTTGACGGACGTAAGCTTGCAACTGGATTATGTTTCAAACGCTTTGGTTGAAAACAATACATTTGATAATGGAGTATGCATCACTTCTGCAAATTCCGGACGTTTGTCTCACAATTTTGCAAACAACATGGTCCAAGGAAAACAGCTTTTGTATACCGAAGGATTAGCTGATACTGTCTTGGACGGGAATTTGTACGGACAGATAATTCTAGTCGATGCGGTAAATGTTTCGGTCGTTGGCGGTATTTTTCAAAATGTATCAGCAGCAATAACAGTCAGTCGAAGCAATAATTGTAGCATAAGATCGATTTCAGCAACAGGATGCAATATCTATAGTATATTGGTTCAGTATTGTGAAAAAGTCAAGCTAAAAGATATTTCTGTCACTGACGCCAATGCCAAAGGCATCCTTCTGCACAAGTCAATCTTCTCCGAAGTCTATCACTGCACGATAACTGATATTCGTAGTGAGATGAATATCAATGCTGGAATCGTTCTAAGCGATGATTGTGAGCATTCTCTTGTTATTGAGAATGAGATTCATCGAGTTGAGTTCACAGGAATCCATGTCTATGCATCTGATAATGTCACTATTCAAGACAACATAATTACGGATACACAAAAAGAGTCTCTTTTCCTGTTAGCAAACAAAAATTGTACTGTTATTAACAATGATTTTCAGAATGGAGTGAGTATCTGGGAAATTTGGGATAGGGCTGAGTGGTATCATAATTTCAGTGGGAATTTCGTTGGGACAAAGGAGATTGGATACTTTAGAGATATTGATGACTCAATAATTGATGGGACTAACTACGGACAGCTTTTCCTTGTAAATTGCCAAAACGTTGCTGTTCAAAATTTGATGACAGAGGAGGTGATTCAAGGTTTGGCAATCACTGATAGTTCAAGCATCAGTGTACAGAATGTTGATATGTCCTCAGTATGGGCGAGGCAGTATTTCTCATATTATGATTCATATCACGTGTTATCCATAAAGAATTCATCATTTTGCGAGATATCAGACATCAGAATAGTTACTGCAAATAGCGGAATCAAGGTTCTTTATACTAATAATCTTTCAATCCATGATGTATCAATTTCTAATGTTGGCTATGCTATCGATGTATATAATTCACAAAATCTCACTGTCCAGTCGTGTGACATTAGAAACAACAAAATCGGTTTCCGATGTCGAAGCCTTCATAATGGCTCACTCATTCAAAATTCCATTCTGTATAACGAAATCGGTGTCGCACTATTAGGGTGCAATGACAATTTCATATATGAGAATGATATTGGATGGAATTCGGTTTACAATGCGTATGATGAAGTAGGTGAAAATACTTGGGACAATGGCATTGACACTGGAAATGCATGGAGTGATTATTCTGGAACCGGTACTTATTCAATCATAGGTTCTTCTGGGAGTATAGACAGATATCCCACTCTACTCGAAAATCTCCCAACAACAACAACAACCCCAGGACCTACTATTGTAACTACTAGCACAATTCCCCCCGATGGAAACGGAGGATTATTTGATTTTGATTTGTTTTTCATTACATCTGCTGGAATTGGAGTTGTAGCCGCCTTGATCATTGCAGTCCTAATTAAAAGAAGAAAATAGTGATTATCAGTTGTATAGATTCTCATATACGAGAAATTCACTGTTGATTTGAAAGAGTTTGATACGAAATATTCTATTGAATGTATTAATGACACGACACAATTTCTGTTACTAGCTTCTCAAGTTTTCATCATCCTGAATCGAGTAGCATAAGCTATGAAGGTAATGTTATTACCAGACAAATCATTCGAAGAGATTTTCAACAGATTATTTAAGTTACGTATTAGTCTTTTTGGATTTAAGGAGAGTAAAGATGTCCAACGACTTGGCCAGCCGTATTTTAACCCTACTTGCTCGCGAGTTTGAATATACTCAAGGACTGCATTCTGAGAAAGAAGATATGATGAGTAAGCTTGGAATGGGTGACATAGATGCCTTTGATATTGCACTAAGAGAGCTGGAGGAGAAGGGATTCGCTAATCTGTGGGTGGACCCTAGGGGAAAAATCAAACTTGCCAAAATAACTTGGCGTGGCATAAATGAAATTGGTGAAGTAAAACTTCGTTATGGCTTAGAGGTGGAATGATATGGATGCACTACCTTGGTGGACAGAAAAGAATAGGAAGTTTGCAGCTGAAGTTGAGGAGTTTGTTGACTCAGAGATGCGTCCTCTCGCTGACAAAATGGATCACAACCAATCTATGAAGGTTCAGTGGGATATAAGCAAGTTTGTCGTTGACAAGGGATTCCATCCCCTCGCAATGCTTGTTGAGGAGGAACACGGCGGAAGGGGAGAGGGCTATACTGGGTATACAATTCTCAACGAGGAATTTGGTAGATGCTACCTTAATATCAACCCCTTACTAACGACTGTGTTTGGTGGCGGACCCATTCATCTTTTTGGCTCTCCAGAACAAAAGGAGAGGTTTCTAGCTCCAATGCTAAAGGGAGAGAAATGGACAGCAATCTGTGTCACCGAACCGGATGTTGGAAATGATGCATCCAATGTTCAGCTTTTTGCAGAGAAAGATGGTGACGAGTATGTTCTCAATGGTTGGAAACGTTACATCACACTTGGTGCAAAGGCTGACTATCTCATGACATACACACTTACGGACTCCTCACCTGAAGCTCAAGCCACACATTCTCATTTGACTGCTTTTCTTATACCTAGGGAAACACATGGTATCACTATTGAGAAGATAAACGAGCTTACAGGCAACGTAGAGATGTTCAACAGTGTCATTCGCTTCAAAGATGTAAGAGTGCCAGAAGATAATATGATACTTTTCGAAGGTGATGGATGGACAGTGATGACTTCTGGTCTTAATATAGAGCGGCTAGGGATCGCTGCTACCGTTGGTCAAGCAAGAATGCTAGTTGAAACTGCAAGAGCGTATGGCAGAAGAAGAGTTCAATTTGGAGAACCAATATCAAGATATCAGACTGTCCAAATGAGAATGGCAGACATGGCTATTCGATTGAAGCTTGCTCGTACATACCTATACGGACTTGCAGCACAACTTGATAGTGGAATGGCTGATATGTTTCAGTTTGGAGTGGATGCAGCGATATGTAAAATATTCTCAACAGATGCACTGATTGAGATTGCAGAAGATGCACTAGTGATTCTATCTGGTGATGGATATACTGAAGAATTTCTTGCGGCCTCTATCTTGAAGAATGCACTACTTACAAAAGTCACTGGCGGAGGAAATGATGTTCTTAAGTTGTTTATTGGAAGACAGGAGTTTAAGCAGACTCCCGACCCAATGATTCTACCGCGAGTGCTACGGGGTGTTAGTCCTGATGATCTCTAGGAGGAATATCAATTGAGCTTTGAATGCATTAAATATGAAGTAAAGGATGGAATCGGTTGGATAACATTCAATCGACCTGAAGTGAGGAATGCCTTATCCCGTCAAACCTGGATGGAGCTTATGCAGGTGTTGCAGGACACCTATGATGACTATACCGTGAGAGCTTTGGTCCTCACAGGTGAGGGAACAGCTTTTAGTGCGGGGTTGGACATCAAAGAGATGAGTACTATTGGTTTCAAGGGTCTTGGTGAGTTCCTAAGTGTGATTCTAGACCCAATTGAGTTACTACAACGCTATCCAAAACCTGTGATTGCGGCTGTAAATGGACATGCATATGCAGGAGGTTTTGAACTTACACTATTCTGTGACCTTGTTATCGCATCTGATAGGGCTGTTTTTGCATTTCGTGAGAATCGTCGTGGGTTAATGTCCGGTCTCTTAATAATCAGAGCTCATGAATACAATATGCGATATGTCAAGGAGCTTACATTCACTGGAAGGTCAATAGATGCCAATGAAGCATATCGAATGGGATTTTCGAACAAAGTTGTTCCTCATGATGATTTAGAGAAGGAAGTGACAGCTATATGCGAGGAAATCAAATTAGTTGCTCCGTTGTCACAAAAATTAACTAAAGAGTTCCTCAGAAGAGGTATCCGTGAGATTGGAGCCTTATGGGAACCATTCAATGAACTATTCCGTTCGGAGGATGTTATCGAGGGCTTTGAAGCTTGGCTTGAAAAACGACCTGCGGAATGGAAAGGAAAATAGAAATCAAAAAATAGGAATCAAGGAAGTGTACAAAGTGCCAACAAAAGAAGAACTGAGGATTTCATTGGAAAAGATGATTGGGAAAATGGATGACCCAAAGTACAAGTCACGATATGCTGACTTCAACAAAACTCTCCAATTTGAGTTCACAGATAATGAAGAAGCAACATGTCATATTATCTTCAAAGAAGGAACCGCAACAATAATTGACGGCGTTGCTGAAACAGCTGAGCTTGTGATCACAACAACCACAGATGCAATAATGGAAATAATTGCAGGTTCATTGAGTCCCACACGAGCATTCATGGGTGGAAGAGTAAAAGCAAAGGGTCCAATGAATGATCTAATCAAACTTCAGGCATTGATGAAATGAATTCTAAAGGTGCTGATGAGGATGTCCAATTAAGGGCATTCTGTGATCTCCTAAGGAGAAATGCATTAGACTATGGTGATATGCTTGCAGTTGTTTATGGAGATAGACACCTAACTTGGTCCAATTTAGATGATGATATTTCTATTGTATCAAATGCACTTCTGAAGTCCTACCCTGATTCATCGGGAATGCATGTAGCAATTGTGATGGAAAACAGACCTGAATATCTTGCATCTCTCTATGGAACCCAGCGTGCTGGAATGGTTCCCGCACCAGTCAGTACTCGCTTCGTAGGACGAGAAATCCGCCATGTTTTTGATACAGGTAAACCTGGCTTATGCATATGTAGTATTCATCATCAAAAACAAATCTTTGACGCTTTTCCAGATACTATTCAGCGACCGCCGATGATCATCGTAGATGGTAAAACAAACCAGAAGATGAAAACACGTTCTTGGTCTGATTTTACAAATAAAATCTCAGCAGGCCCTCCTAACATATTTGTATCTGGAGATCAACTAGGGGTTCAACTCTTTACAGGTGGAACTACGGGACTTCCAAAGGGGACCGATTTTACTCATCGAGCTCTTCTTGATGCGTGTACACTCATCCCGGATCACGGATTGAAACTCATCTTTGAAGGAGAAGTACCCGAATCTGCTTTACTCCCCTCAGACCATGAATTGAAATTCCTTGTTCCAACACCACTGTATCATCTTTCAGGTTTCATGCCTGCAATAATCATGGCAGCCATGAAGCGACCTGTTGTGTTTCCAAAATCATTGAGCTTCGATCCAGAAGAAATCTTGAAGATTGTAGAACGTGAGAGCGTCACTGCAATATTTATGGTGCCAACTCAGTTCAGGATATTTCTTGATTATCCGGATTTGGATTCTTATGACATGAGTTCTGTTACACTCCTTTCGTCAGGAGGTTCCAAGATGCCTGCTTCTATGAAGAAGGAGATTCTGAGCAGATTTCCATATACTGTCCTTGTCGATGGATATGGACAGACTGAGAATATTGGTGCAGCAATTTACTCATTCCTAACTGTTGATGATATTCCGAAAATCACTGAAGGGTACATTGGGAAGCCAATAAGTGGTGTTCAAATGCGAGTCGTTAATCAAGACGGTGAGGATGTGTCACCAGGTGAGGTTGGAGAGGCAATTTACAAAAGTCCATCATTAATGAGAGGATATCATGGTGATGATTCAAAGACAGAGGAATCATTTGATGATGAATGGTTTTATACAGGAGATTTGTTTCGTATTGATTCTGAGGGTAACTATTACTATGTAGAGAGAAAAAGCGAAGTGATTTTTTCTGGTGGTGAGAAGGTTTTCCCTGCTGAAGTTGAGGAAATTTTATGCCAGCATCATAAGATTGAGGCTGCAGTCATTGTGGGAATTCCTGACCGAGTATGGGGCGAAATTGTTCGAGCGTTCATTGTGCCAATTTCTGGACAGAGTATCACTCCTGACGAAATCACCGAGTGGTGTGCAGATAAAATGGCTTCTTACAAGAAGCCACGTGAGATAGTAATCAAAAAGAGCTTGCCAGTCGCTGAAGATGGTAAAATCTTGAGGTCGGTCTTGAAAGACGTGAGCCGTCTTGACACTTAAACCGAAAAAACCGTTTTCCTCGACGATGACTTATACTTTGACACTTTACCCGTATCGACCAAATATCGCAGAACGCTATGGATGAACATACGTCTGAAAACATCACCCGGACCAAGACCCATTCTTTGAAGCTGTTTAGAGAGTTCAGATATAGAGAGTTTGGATTCCTCTAGAGCTTCGATAACTCCATCAT
>PJET01000202.1 GCA_002825515.1 Candidatus Thorarchaeota archaeon MP11T_1
TATTGTCAAAGAAATTCTTACAGGATTTGCTAGTCAGTAATAGTTTTAAGTAGTAATTACACATAATTTTTTGACCAAAATGAATATGCCAAGTTTGAAAATAACAGACAAGATCAGCAATCGCGCAGTTAGTACTCTTAGAGAGATAGGTTTTGGAGCTCATGAAACAGCTGTAATTCTAGCTCTTAATATGATGGAGTCTGTGACAGTTTCAGATCTTTCCGAAGAAACAGGAATCCATCACGCTAATCTATACTCAATACTTGATTCATTAGTTGGAAAAGGAATAGTTGTCCAACATGAAGGACGTCCCAGGGTATATCAGTTCGCCCCACTTTCGCATCTAAAAGAAATCCTAACTTCAAAATTAAAGCAGTTGTTTGAAGACCTCTCCAAACTTCAGGAGTCGAGAGTCACAACCAAAGCTCTACCTGCACTCATTTACACAATTAGAGGACAAAACGATGTTATGTCAAAGATATTTTCTATGATTAAAAGAGCAGAAGATACAATTCTTCTAGTTGCGCCAAAATTGGAAAATTTTGGTGATGGTATTATTCTTGCATTGAATGAAGCGAATGATCGTAATGTGAAGATACGTTCAATTTTGGGAAGACGCACCGAGGTCAAAATGCCTCACTTCCAACAGCGTATTAAGGAAGATACTCTAGCAATCGACATAGTCATTGACTCAGAGGAAGCATTGATTTCAATGCCTGACATGAGTGTGTGTGGCTGGACAGATAATCCGCTGATATCAATGCAACTCGAGAGTTTTCTCGAACAGACTTGGCAAATATCAAAAAAGGTGTAATTAATGGCAGATTATGATGTTATTGTTGCAGGTGCTGGAACTGGGGGAGCAACCACTGCGTACACACTTGCCAAAAGAGGTCATTCAGTACTTCTAATAGATAGAAAGGAACGTGATAATATTGGTAACAAGACATGTGGGGATGCTTTAGGTTCACATCATATTAGTGAGCTAAGGGAGCTTGTCGGCACCCCTGAACTCCCCTCTGGAATTGTTGAATATGAGGTTAATGGGATTGATCTTATTGCCCCAGACAGGGACCATAGATTAAGAATGCAAGGACCCACAACAACTGGTATGTCCTTCAACCGCCTCAAGATGGGGCAATGGTTTGTAGGACTTGCGGAGAATGCTGGAGCAGAAGTTATGGCTTCAACTCGCGTGAAAAAACTTGTCTTTGAAAATGGAAAAGTAGCTGGAGTCAAGTTGTCACAAGAAGGAGGTTCAGAAAAAGAGTACAGCAGCCACATCGTTGTTGATGCCACCGGTGCAACAGGAATGCTTCGAATGCAGCTTCCTGAAACGTCCCCAGTAGAACGTCATATAGCAAGCGAGGATAGGATGGTTGCCTGGCGTGACATCTATGAAACCCCTGAATATGAATTCGAAACACCAGACATTCTTGAAATATTCTGGAATCAGGAAGAAACACTTGGTGGATACACTTGGGTTTTCCCGCAAGGCAAGAATCGTGTTAATGTTGGAAACGGTGTAATGACAATTGAAGGGCACCGCAATCCAAAAGACATTCAGTATGATTTTGTAAAGAAGACGTGGATTGATTCATGGGGCGAAATTAAAGTCCTTGATAGCAGTGGTGGAGTTGCGCCTATTCGAAGGCCTATTGATACGATGGTTGATGACAACTTCATGCTTGTGGGAGATGCTGCATGCCAAGTTAACCCCATACATGGAGGTGGTATTGGTTCATCACTGTTAGGTGGAGCTCATGCTGGGATTGTGGCATCTGAAGCACTTGAGAGAAACGATACATCTATTGAATCACTATGGGACTATAATCCGCGATATCACAAGAGTTATGGTTCGAAACAAGCAGCACTTGATGTCTTTAGATGGTTCTTGTTGAACATCACAAATGAGGACATTGACTTTGCTTTCAGAAAACAGATCATCAAGGCAAGTGATCTTCTGGATACATCTATGACTGGAGAGGTCAAGTTTGGGGCTGGAGAGAAGTTCAAAAGGTTGGTAGCAGGGTTTGGCAAAATACCTCTTCTCCTTCGTGTATCAAAAGTAGCAGGTCTAATGAATGACATCAGACGGGTCTACAGAGAGTATCCATCTTCTCCCAAGGACTTGAACGCTTGGAAAGAAAAGCTTGTGCCAATTTATGCCGCAGCCAAAGAAGCCTAGGAGATAATGTGGAATGCTCTTTTCTTTGAGCCTGTTCACTTCTTCCTAAAGAGGTCAATCGGATGCGAGTAGTAGGATCTGCTGCTGGAATTAGCATTCGTGCTCCAGATGATTCCTACTTCTCTTACTTCAATAGTCCCTACGTAGGTCACTATAATGGATCAGCGATAGATATCTACCCACGGCATCAGCTTTGGCATGGTGATATTATCACGCCAGTATCTGGAGAAGTCATTAAAATCAAGAAAATGAAGATGGGACAACCAAAGGATTTTCCTACAAGCGATTTCGACTATGGGATTGGGATTCTCCCTGAGGAATCGAATAGTGACATAGTACGTATAATGCATTGTGAACCCAGTGTGTCCGAGGGAGAAATCGTTGATCTAGGCGATAAAATAGGAAATGCAATCCGTTCTCGTTATTTCAATTATTGGACCGGGCCACACTATCATGTTGAGATTGTTCCCCTAAAATCATTTGAACGCTCCACAAAATCCTATCCTCTTGAATTAGTGTACAATTTCAAACCCATAAAATCACAGGGTGTTGTCACAAAAGTTGAATTCTTGGTTAGTTCTGTTACTGAAGATCATATCATCGGATATGCAGAAAATCTTGGACACGCTTCAATTGGAGATTTGGTGGGACTCCCAGCAATAAGTGAAGACTATGAAATCAAGGGAATTCTGGATGGAGGACTCTCACACTACAGAATTGGAGGAGTCATTGGTTCTGGGAACCTTAGAGAAGGCTCACAGGTTTTTCTTCTAGAACCCTCAGTGGGTACTGTTCGTCAGGCCAAATTTGGTACTTCCCCTTTCAATCGCGGGCCATCTGTAACATCTTTCTTGGACACAACCGAACTTCGAGGTTTCTCATGCTTTATCTACTCAAAACACTACACGAGGAAACAAGTACCACAGCTAATCCTTATCCCAAAGAAATATGGACAGTTGAAGGGTCTTTTCGCTGAAGGAAACCTACACGAGTTTCGAATAATGCAAAGCGACAACACGGTTAAAGCAGGTCAAGTCATATAAGAGTTGATGACTTTGGTTGAGAGAGTTCGTCTATCTTTAGGTACAGCAATTCAGATTGGCCTTGAAGCTGGAGACAATGATCCAAACTTCACGACCGCATTCCTCATGACTTTTAGAGAAGGTGGTTGTGAAGCAAACTGCGCATTCTGTCCACAAGCTCAAGAAAGTACATCCACATCTGATAGATTATCTCGAATATCTTGGCCAGATTATGTTTTTTTCGAAGTAATTCAAAATTGGCCTGCATCGGGTCAGTTCAGAAGGATTTGTGTTCAGACAATATGTTATCCCGAGGTTGTGGATGATGTAGTTGAAATTGTTAGTGAACTACGAAGAGTCACCAATTTGCCAATATCTGTTGCAATACATCCTATTACTCCAAATGAGATGTCTAGGCTAAAGGAAACCGGAATTTCAAATATTGGGATTGCGCTTGATGCTGGTACACCTGAAATCTTCGAGAGGATCAAAGGACAACATCGTGGAGCTGCATATAGATGGGAATCTCATCGTCAAGGACTTGAGGATGCCCTACGAATATTTGGCAAAGGAAATGTTGCAACTCATCTTATTGTCGGTTTGGGAGAAACAGAGAAGGAAGCAGCAGATTTTATTCTAGAAATGTATGAGCTGGGAATCAATGTTGGATTATTTGCCTTCACAAACATCAAAGGCACTTCACTTCAAGATAATTCCCCACCAGAACTCTCATCATATAGAAGGATTCAGGTAGTAAGACATTTGATTTCTCAGGGTCTTCTCAAGTCAGACCAGATAGTCGAAAATCCAGATAGAAGTATTTCATTAGACATTAGTAGAGACACGCTTTGGCAAGTCTTATCATCAGGGGTGGCGTTTCAAGTGACTGGCTGTAAAGGCTGTAACCGTCCATTCTATAATGAGAGACCTCTTGGTCCGATGTATAATTATCCTCGGCCTCTGACTAATGAGGAAGTATTGAGAGCGATAGATGAATCAAACTTGGTGGTGTGAATGGATAAATTTCGATTCATTGACTTGACAGCAAATAGTGCCTTCGAGAATATGGCCATAGATGAAGCCATTATGCTAGCTATTAGGGATGATAAGGTTCCACCGACACTTCGATTGTATCGATGGAAACCATCAGCTGTTTCAATAGGAACATTCCAAGGTATGCTCGATGAAGTTGATGTAGAGTTTTGCAAATCCAATGGGATTGATTTCATTCGTAGAATTACTGGCGGAGGTGCTGTTTTTCATGATTATGAAGGAGAAGTCACATACAGTATTCTAATGCCAAAGGGACACAGACTTGCACCAAATGATATACTTGATTCATATCGTCTTCTCTGTGGTGGAATAATTAAGGGTCTGGAACTTCTGGGTATTGAAGCAGAATTTAAGCCAATCAACGATGTCAATGCTGGTGGAAAAAAGATCTCAGGGAATGCAATGACCAGACGCCACACTTGTGTTCTGCAGCATGGAACTGTTTTACTGGATTTGGATGTTAATCTAATGTTCTCAATACTGAAGGTGCCCCAAGAAAAAATCTCAGACAAAATGATAGCTGATGTAAAAGAGCGAGTTACTTCTATCCGTGATGTTCTTGGCAGGGATGTGCAGATTACTGAACTGCAAAATGCGCTGAAACAGGGATTTTCGGAAGCATTGGAAATTCATTTAGTTCCAGACAAGCTTACAGTAGCAGAAAAGGAAACAGCGACTAGACTTGCTACGGAAAAATACTCAACCAATGAATGGAATTTCTCAAGGTGAGATTTATGCGTGAGTCCAGTTATAAAATTCCAGAAGGAAAACTAGTGAAGGTAAAACTTTGGGTTTCTTCGGGACAAATTGAAAATGTTGAAATCTTAGGTGACTTCTTTCTACACCCTGAAGAAACTCTCGTCAGCATAGAGGATTCACTACTTGGAGCACCTGCTGATGAGAGCATCATTGAATTGAGAATATCGAGAACTTTGACAGAAGCAAACGCTTCACTTGTTGGAGCAACAGCAAAAGATATAGCTAAAACAATCATGATGGCATGGAATGCCAATGAATCCTAGATCGTTTCTATTGAAATTTTGAGTCTTTTACGACCGACATCGGTGACATTCTCAATCGTGATGTGTGATTTTTCCAATGTCATCTCAAACTTATCTTCAACGCCAAAATAGACGTTCTCAAGTCTTTCTATTGGCGGGTCTGTTGTAAGATCATCTGGACTTTGAGGTTGTAATGCAACCATTCTGTCACTCGAACCCTGAAGATTCCAGATTGTAGAAACTATATTGTCAGCTTTCTTCCTATCAACTAGTGGTGTAACAGCAGCAATGAAACTCTTTGCTAAATCCCTACCAAAGGGACTAATGGTCATTGGTCCGCCAATCCAATCTCTGTCGAGATATAAGACACCTTTATGCACCATTTGAGATCTGTCTACTTTCATTTTAACATCGATGAACTCTTGAAACCCTCCAGGTTTAAGAAAAATCTCCTGCATCCCATCAGCGATTTGTCGCCTTCCACTCTCTGAGAAATTGAAAAAAGAAAATAGACTCGTTTTTCTGAGTTCATCATAACTCATCAAGAACATTCCTCACGGTGGAATTTCGTACAGGACAATTAAACACATTTTCCTTTTTCTCTATTAGTGTTGCCCTAAGATTATCTTACTTATCTATTTGATTTATTCATACGTTTAGTTTGAAGATATTGCACTGCACCAACACTGAAACCAAGAAGAACTAATCCAACCCAATCAAGTGGTTCAGGAAATTCTCCAAGAAAAATGATCGAAAGTATCACTATTTGGGGCATCATGGTGCTGTTTATGAGTGCCATATCAACAGCTCTGAGTACTCGCATTGCTCGATTCCATAGGGTGAAGGCTAGAGCAGTATTAAGCACAGCAAGCCATAATATGTAGATCCAAGACATTAAAGATAATGTAGGCAGGGATTCTACAGATAGTCCAAATATCATGAGGAAAAAGGCGCCAATCGACATCATCACACCGGTGACAACTAGGGGTGGTGTGTCCAATGTACGATTAATTGCTCTACCAATTACTGCTGCTGCTGAATTTGCGAGAAGACTAATTATGCTGATTATTAGTCCCAATATTGAAACACCCACGAAATCCATCGGATAAAAGTAGAGTAAAACTCCAAAAATACCTGCAAGTACAAAACCTGTTTCTAACAGAGAGGGTTTTTCTCCCAACAAAGGGATTGCTGATAGAAGCACGATGATGGGTGTTAGATTAAGAATTAGAGAAAATGTTATCGCTGGAAGATAGAACAGACCAAGGAATTGTGTTCCTTGAGTTGCTGTGATGTAAACAATACCATAAATGAAAAGCATCCCCCACCATTTTCCTGATCGCCCTTTCATTGCTTTTCGCATCTTCGTCTGAGACAGAGTCAAGGCTAGTAGAATCAACGAAGCAATTGTATACCTTAGTCCTGCAAATGTTAATGGAGGAATGTCTTGTAGACCAAACTTGATTATTACAAATGAAGATGACCACAAAATAGTCACGAAAAGTGCTTCAATTATGGCAATTATCAGACTTCGTCGAGTGACATCTTGACTTTCTACACGTGTCTCGTTCAATTGAGATTCATCTCCAACTTAAGCGGTAGATTAAACTAGGAATAATGTTATGCCGTCATAAGACGGGTGTTTATAAGTATGATAGAGGCAAAGCTTGAGATTACTGCGGAAGGGTATTACTCATGTGACCTAACCAGACGGGTTCCTGTTCGAGTCGTTCTAGTTTCCATAAATGGTCCATTTGGATTTGGTATCATTCAAAGTCTAACTGGAAATGAAAAGTCAATCTCTGATTACATAAAAGAACTACAAAAATCTTCAAGCATAATCGAAGTGAGAGTGACTCACAAAACTCCAAGCCAGTATTGGACGGAAGTAACTCATAAATTGAGCACTAAATCGATTCATGAAACAATCCTTGAAAGTCGTTGCATGTCGCGATTACCAATCATTATTGAGGGCGGAACTCAAATACACCAGCTTCTGGCGCCCACTCAGGAAGCATTTCGTTTGGTATTCGACAATCTTCGATCGAGATTTTCGAATGTGCGCGTATTGAGTGTGCGTCGATCGCCAAAAGGAACACTTGGTCCCG
>PJET01000081.1 GCA_002825515.1 Candidatus Thorarchaeota archaeon MP11T_1
ATCTGGAGTTGATGATGGGAGAATTGATGTGGGAGCCACAGGAACCACATATTGGAATGCACGCTACGATTACGATGATGTAGCAATATCATCAGGTTTCACAGCGGTTCTCACAGGTTCAAAATCACTTGGCTGGAATGGAACACACTGGGTCTACTCAGAAGCCAGACCTGGAGTTGAACTTCAGGTATATGGAATCCTCTCAGCCTCTGAAACGTTGTATGGATTGACTGCATGGATTCAAACTGCGTCAGATGCATCGATAATCTGGGAC
This sequence comes from Candidatus Thorarchaeota archaeon MP11T_1, assembly GCA_002825515.1. Next base: position 275 of record PJET01000081.1, read on the forward strand.
CGTATCTTGATTACCTCGACAACAGTAAATGACAACAGAGTTAACATCAATTCAAACGCAGAGCTCTATGTCATAGCTCAATTAGAGTACGATGGCCATTTGCTTGGATCTCTGGATACGCTTTATATGGACGGTATTCAGATGATTTGGGATTCTGTTGACCTACGATTTGAACTAGTAAGGTCTCAAGCTTCTGTCGGTTCTTGGAGATACTTCGTAAATACATCGAATGGGTTAGAATCAACTTATAGCATTACTGTCGTAAACCAAGATGGATTGTACCAGGATGTTATCTGGGACAGAATAACAGTACAGATGACTTTGGCTGATGATAGTAGAGGCAATATCAACGATATCGTTCAGATTCGCGTCAACCTGATGCTGGAATATGATAGTACCTACTTGGGTGCTGGTGACTCCGTTGTCCTCGCAGACCAGGCGATGTCTTGGGATGCGGTCAACTCTTGGTTTGAGTTAGATGTTTCGAAATCAAGTGTTGGATTATGGCCATATTTCGTGAATTCCAGTACAATGAGTAGCTTTGGAATAACAGAGCTATTCCTGAATGGTATGGAGGTTGATGTGATCTGGGATAGAATCCATATACTTACTACCTCCGCAACAGACGGTCGTATAGATTATGGGTCATCAACAACGATATCTGTTACAGCTGAGCTCGAATACGATGGTCACCTTCTTGGTGCGGGAGATGTTCTTTACATCAATGATACACAGATGGTATGGAGTACGGACCATTTTGAGTTAGTCACTGGATCATACTCAATTATAGGATTACTCACTTATTTTGTAAACTCATCTAATGCCCTTGAATCAACTTATGGCATCACACTCGTAAATCTAGATAGTCAAGCTTCTGGAGTCATTTGGGACCGCATCAGGATTATCACTACAACCACTCAGGATAGCAGAATAGACTATGGATCAGCTGCAGATATTCGCGTAACTGCATTCTTAGAATATGATAGTCATTCACTTGGATCCGGCGATATTCTGTATATGGATGATAGCATTATGAGCTGGGTTTCTAGCTATTTCCAATACCAACCAATCAGAAATGAGGTTGGATCATGGAGTTATTTTGTCAACTCATCCAATGCTTTAGAGGCAACATATGGAATTTCTGTGGTGAACCTCGATGGCAAAACAATTGACCAGATTTGGGACAGGATTCTAATTATCACAACATCCACCCAAGATGGAAGAATAAACTATGATACCCAAGCGGATATTCGTGTCACAGCACAGCTAGAATTTGATGGCCACATGCTTGGCGTTGATGATACACTCTACATGGATGAAACTCAGATGACTTGGGTCAGTTCATTCTTCCAGCTGCAACCTCAGTATGCACAGGTAGGCAAATGGGTGTTCTTTGTCAACAGCTCAAACGCCCTCGAGGACACCTATGGTATCTCTTACATTAATCTAGCAGGAAATGATATAGAACAGATTTGGGACCGCATTCAAATATCTACGACTATAGCAAACGATAACCGAGTTGACCTTGGAACAGTCGTTACATTATCAGTCACTGCACAACTCGAGTATGATGGTCACACACTTTCAGGAAGTGACACGGTCTATCTTGACGACACTCAACTTATCTGGAACACAGATCACTTCGAGTATCAGACCTCCAAATTGTCAGTTGGTAGATGGAGGTATTATGTTAATTCCACTCTTGCTAATGAGGTGACTTACGGAATCACTTCTATGAACCCCACAGTTGGCTGGACCGATGTAGTCTGGGACAGGATCTTGATTCTGTCAACAACAGCTTTCGATGACCATATCGATTATGGCTCATCAGCTATCATATCCGTAACAGCTGTACTGGAGTATGATAATCATCCCCTTGGTGCTGCGGATGCATTGTATATGGATGATACAGGAATGACTTGGAACACTGACCATTTCGAGTATCTTCCTTCGAAATCAGAGATAGGCTTGTGGCGATACTTTGTCAATAGCTCTAATGCTCTGGAAAATACCTATGGAATCACACTACTAAATGTGAATTCAAACTATCAAGATGTGATTTGGGATCGAATTGAGTTCTATCAATCAGGTGTTGTCGATGGACGAATAGATGTTAATTCCATTGGAGAAACTTGGTGGAGGGCACGCTACCAATATGACGGAGCGGAGATAGACAATACGAAAGGGTTCACTGCTTCACTCAATGGGTCGAAAATCCTTGCCTGGGATGGCGTGGCTGCTCGTTGGCGCTACCAGGAAAGCTCTGCAAGTGTCCAAAGCATCGGATATGGGATTTTATCAGCTTCTGAATCGGTACATGGTCTTACACAATGGATTGCCACAGCATCTGACTCATCAATCATTTGGGACCTGATACTTGTTGTAGCATATTCTGCTGATGATTCTAGAATAAATATTAACACTGCATCTTCCTGTCATGTCACACTAATCTTCGATTTTGACGATTCCTTTGTAGGTGATGGGACAATTTCGATAAATGGTCTTGGTGCGGTCTACTCTGGTTCAAATGGAGTATGGAATTTTGGCGATACTAAAAATACTGCTCAACTGGTCACGTACAACTCAGTTGCGGCTTCAGCCAATGTCCATGGCATAACATCGGTAAACCAGAACTCGCAAACATTGGGTGTTATTTGGGACTCGTTGACAATCACAATAACTGTACTTGATAGTAGGATTAACATTGGAACAGTCGCGTCAGTAGTACCTACAGCTATCTATGACTATGACAGTACAGCGTATGATGGGACTCTACAACTCAATGACACAATCGTTCAGCAAGGTTCTCCAGGCGCCCGAGGATACACAGTGGTGACTGCTTCTGGAGATTCTCTTGGAATCACAATTATTCGACAGAATATGGAGGTGAGTTGCATTTGGGATTCCCTCATTGTGACAATTACAGTAGGAGATTCCCGAATCAATGTAGGCGACACAGCTTCTGTTTCTGCAACAGCAATCTATGCATTCGATAGCACTTCATTTGATGGAACACTCACTCTCAACGACACCATAATTCAACAGGTGTCAGTGGGTGATAGAGCATATACAGTGGATTCAGCTAGTGGTGATTCATTTGGCATCACAGTAATTAGTAGTAACTCTGTGAAGATCGTAATATGGGATAGATTACGAGTGCTTAGTTACTCGGTGACTGACACAAGATGTGATTTGGGATCAATTCAGGAAGTCACAGCACTTATCCTAAGGGAATATGATAGTGTCCTATTTACTGGAGCTATGGGTACTGCATTTCTAAATGGAACAGCCATGTCTTGGGACCCTATAGATCTTGAATGGACTCAACTTAGAACATTCAGTGTGGTGAATAGATATACCTTTAGAGTTAGTGCCATCACTGATACACTATATGGGATTAGTGCAATCAACACACCTTCCGGTCCGTCAATAATCTGGGATGCTTTATCCATTTCAATAGCCGTCGCAGACAACAGAATAAACATTGGAGATACAGCGTCTATCAACCCTGAAGCCACATATCTTTATGATGGGGGAACATATGATGGCACTTTAGTTCTAAATAACACCGTATTCATATATCCTTCAGCACAACGTCACGGGTACAATGTGAGCTCAGCAGTTGGAGATGACAGTTATGGGATTACAGTAATCGAGATCAATGATGAAGTATTTTGTATCTGGGACAGCCTCACCATTCAGATAACTGGTCCCTCTGACCAACGGGTTGACGTGAACACTAATGCATCTGGGATTGTTGTAAGTGCTACTTATGATTATGATAATACCATTTACGATGGTTCCCTTGTTCTAAACAGTACTGTCTTCAGTTATAGTTCTGCACAGAAACAAGGATATAGAGTATTGTTTGCATCCGGAGATGATTCCTATGGCATCACAGCCATTCGACAAAATGCAGAGACCTATTGCATCTGGGACTCACTTACAATATCAATTTCAGACCCACTTGATCAGAGAATAAACATTGGTGAGAACGCCAGTGGGATCGTAGTGAGTGCAATATATGATTTTGATGGATTGCCATATGACGGAACTTTGGTCTTGAATGACACCCAGTTTGTTTATCCAACAGTGGGTAAACGTGGATATGAGGTTTTGGCAGCTAATGGAGATGATGGTTATGGAATTACAGCTATATCAATTCATGATGATACATTCTGTATTTGGGATCAACTCAGGATTGACATCCTAGTAGATGGTGCATCATTATACAACGAGCAACAGGCAAACTTCACACTCACTATAACATATGATTACGATTCCACATTCTGTACGACCTATGAAGTGGTGATATCCCGAAACAAAACAGTTTGGCATACTTTCACTGATTCCAACAAGTCCTTGTTCAATGACATTAATTCCTATATGAGCTACTACTATAATGCAAGCTTCATCAATTACGAAACTCAGTACGGAATAACAGCATTCTTCACAGCAACTCAAAAAGTCACTTGGTCGGAAGCACCAAATCAGGTTCCAACAAATGATACTGATTTTCAATCTATGTTGGAAAATCCAGATGATACTGATAACATGTATGCTATGTACAGGTTCTATGTTATGACCACTAATGTTAGCGATGGTAATGGCTTTGATATGATAGAATATGTGGAGGTCTCCTTATACGACAACTTCCGAAGTCAGGTAGTTTGGACTGTGAGATATACTGTTGCAACGGATACGTTCACCATCCAACAAGGATCAGGTTCCATTGTTCTCGCTTCATGGTCATCAGCAGTAGGAGTTGGGAATCAACTTGAAATAAAATGGGTCATCAAGATTTCTTGGGACCATTTAGATCTGGTAGACATTGACATTAGACAATTCGTAACAGATGGTATTGATACAGACGAAGATTTCTATGAAGTAAACTGGGACGTTGAAACCCGACTTGACTACTCCAGTGTTCCTTCATTGTCTGATAATCGTGGAGATGTTTCTACAGCTAACCTTGTTGCCACTGGCTCAGTGATTTATCTTGGTTCAACTCGCAGTCCGCTAGCAAATGAAACAGATATCTGGGTTATTCACGACATCTCGGGAACCTGGAGCGGAAACCTGGTGGCTGATAGCTTCAGTATCTCAAGTGTTGGCTCTTCTACCTCCGTGAGATTGAATACCTATACATTCAAGATTGTCATTGAGGGGACTGGTGCTGGAGGGACAGATCTCTATCACTCGACAAGCGTGACTGATACCTTCATCACCGACAGGATTGAGGTCTATCAAGCTGGAGTGGTTGATTCCCGAATTAATACTGACGTAGACTGTGAGGTTTGGTGGAGGGCTCGTTTTGAGTATGACAGCGTTGAAATCCAGGCTGGACTGACAATTGAGCTCAATGGGTCACGAACTCTAATCTGGGATGCTGGTGACCTCTACTGGAGATGGCAGGAGACCTCTAGCAGTCCGACTTCTGCTGGATTTGATGTCGTGTCTGCCAGTGAGTCTACCTATGGTCTGACTGCATTGTCTGTGGCTACATCTGTACAGCAAGTCATCTGGGACGCTCTCATCATTACCATCACTGATCCTATAGACCAGCGAATCAATATTGGTGAGAATGCGACTGGTATTGTTGTTAGTGCTGTATATGCATACGATGGTGCCGCCTTTGATGGTACACTCACCCTGAATAACACTGTGTTCAGCTATGCCGCAGCTCAGAAACAGGACTACACTATACAGTCTGTATCAGGTGATACTTATGGCATCACAGCTATTCAAATCAACGATATCACTTGGTGTATCTGGGACTCACTCACCATCACAATAACAGACCCAGCTGACCAGAGACAGAATGTAAATACCAACGCAACAGGAATCTTTGCTTCAGCAATTTACGACTATGATGGGTCGACATTTGATGGAATACTCACCCTGAACAACACTGTGTTCAGTTATGCTACGGCTCAAAGACAGGACTATACTGTGCAGTCTGTGAGTGGTGGCAATCATGGCATCACAGTTATCTCATTAAATGACGTGACCTATTACATCTGGGACTCCTTGACCATCACCATCACTGATCCTTCAGATCAGCGTATCAACGTCAACACTGCAGCGACTGGAATTTTAGCATCTGCGGTCTATGACTATGATGGTGCGGCATTTGATGGAACCCTGGGTCTGAATAACACGCAGTTGATATATGCCACAGCTCAGATTCAGTGGTACATAGTGGCTTCTGCAAGCGGCGACTCTCATGGAATTTCAACCATTAACACAAATGATGTCACTTGGTGCATCTGGGACCAGATCGTCGTTCTTTCATATCAAGCGAGTGATCCTCGTGATAATGTTGGGGACTATATCTGGGTTGATGTCAATCTGCAATACGATTATGATGATACACCAGTTATGGATGGTTCAGTGACCATCAATGGATTCATCTTTCAACACTATGTCGCAGGAGTGTGGCGACACAATCGAACAGAATCTGTGGTTTTATCCATAACATTCGATTCGGTTTCTTGCACCGACAACATTCATGGGATCCAGAGCGTGAATCAGAATTCACAATCTCAACTAGTTATTTGGGATGATTTGATCATTTCAATCTTTATAACCGACCGAAGGATTGACGTCGGATCAACTGCACTAATCCAAGTGAGTGCAGTCTATCAATATGATGGCCAATCATTTGATGGTATTCTGACATTGAATGATACGGTTAATGTTCACAGCATTGTTGGTCGTTGGGCATATACTGTAATCTCAGCGACAGGCGATTCCTATGGAATATCTCTAATCGGGACTAATGACGAGGATTATGTGATTTGGGATAGAGTGCGAATTCTATCATACTGGATAGACGAAGCAGATGGACGTACAAATGTTGGTGTTAAACAACAAGTCTATGTGACCGCGGACTATGAATATGATAGCTCGGTGTTTCAGGGTGTACAGCACAAGATTTTCATGAATGGCTCAGAAATGACTTGGAATGGTGCGCTACTACGTTGGAACCATAGTTTTGTCTACTCTACTCCAGTTGGCTATATCTTCCAAGTTTCGGGGGTTTCTGATCCTCTTTATGGCCTAACTGTAGTAGGAGAACAAATGAGC
>PJET01000203.1 GCA_002825515.1 Candidatus Thorarchaeota archaeon MP11T_1
ACCCTGAGCCCCATACTCAAGTTGTTTCATACCTATTTCGATGCACTTGTGTGTCTTAATATGCGGACGAAGATCTACACCGTTATACTCCGCTTTCTCCGCCATACTTTTGAGATTGTTCTCCAACCGCTCCAGATCGACCAGGAGTGCTGGTGTCATAAGATCACTCGTTTGTAATTTCCTCATTGCGTAGATGGCTCCTTTGACTTTGTCATGCAATCTCCAATAATCTAGTTTGGACCGAGCGAAACAATTTTGAGAGACTTGACTACTAAATTGATTGGTTTTGGAAATGGATACCATTCCTTCAGTCCTACTGCATATGCTCGAACATGAGAGTTCGCAGGCGAGATTTGTACTTGCATCTGTGAAAGATGTCGATATGCAATTTACTCCAATGGATTCGCTTCGTACACTCGATGATCTGGCTAATCACCTTGCTCTATCTCCGTTGATTGACTTTTATTGCTATACAAAGAAATTCCAGGAGGTTGAACAGATCCAAGAGATGGAACAGCAATTGAAAAGTGACAATATTGAGGGTATGCTAAAAGTCTTTGACAAAGGAATTGGAATTATCAAAGAGCACATATCTGCATTATCAAACGAGCAGGCTCTCGAAGAGAATCTGAAGGCAGTCTATGAACAAGGCCCTGATAGGAATTGGGCTCATTACCTGCCCGAGATTACAACACATTTGGCGATGCATAAGATGCAGCTGTGGATGTATCTAAAACTTGCAGGTGCTCCTGTGAGTATGTGGACGTACTACGGTGTTCCTAGAAACGAATGAGTGTGTTCAAGTAATTCCATGCTGATCTCCACGAATTCTTCTTCGTAGATTCAAACGAACCTCATCGATCTTCTCAGCCATTCTACTCTTCTTAGGCCAGTATTCCTTGATTTCATCAAATCCGTGGACATCCCAATATAGTGGGCAAGCACCATAGCAATAATCAAAGTGCTCGCAAGCCTTGCAACCTTCAGGTGCAAAATCCTTTGCTCTCCAAAACTGAGATGCTCGATTGTACCATACTTGTTCGAAACTCTCAGTAAGGAGGTTGCCAACAGGTTCACTAAAACTTGAACATGGCAGTACGCCTCCCTCTGCATCAACCGAGAGCAGACCGTCGCAACAAGCACAGCTTTTTGCCCCAAGTCCATGTGCTATTGGGTTGAACAAACAGACTGGTGTTGGTGCATACCACACAAATTGTATACCTCTTTTGTTCGCTCGCCTCTTAACACGTTTCACTATATCTTTGATTTCAGCATATTTGACTTGGAGCTCATCTCTGAGTTTGGCTGCTGTACCTGTGTATATCACCATATTCATACTAAAGTATGTGAGTTTTAATTCATCAGCATGGAAGTCTACGAGCTCTTCTAGTTTGTCAAGATTAGGGCGACATATGGTGGTATTGCAATGTGTATAGATGTCAGTTTCTTGAAGGTTTTTAATCCCCCTAACAGTCCTCTCGAAAGCACCGGGTATTCCAACGATGTAATCATGCGTAGCAGCATCAGGTCCTTCAATAGAAACTTGAGCACTGTTTAATCCAGCTTTTACCAGTTTCTGTACATACTCTTTATCGTGGCAACGAATTCCATTCGTGATTAGATTTACTCTTAGTCCTCTCTTTCGTGCATATGATATTAGTTCAAAGATGTCCTCACGTAGTGTTGGTTCTCCACCTGTGAAAGAAAGACTAGGAACATGTGCATCATCCACGATGATGTCAATGACACGCTTGACCTCTTCCGTTGTCATCTCACCAGACTCTCTAAATGGAGAATATGCATAGCAGAACCGACACTTGTTGTTGCACCTATAAGTAAGGGCAATCTCACTTAATACAGGATACTTAATTTCACCTTCTCCAAATGGTACAATCTTAGTAGTTTTGTAGCTGTAGATATTTTGGTTTCCAATGGTCATGTTTCGAAGGTCATCAACAAAAGCCGCCAAGTCGTTTATTACAACCTGCCTTTCTCCACCCGCTTTAACAAAGAAGTTAATGATGTCCTCTAAAGATTCAGTTTCAAGGAGCTTTCTGAGCATCCACATACCAGTTTCATTGAGATGCATCGTTTTGTTAGGTCTCAAGATTAGCAGTTTGTCTTCTGGTCTAACAAAGAAAAAGTCCCTTACCTCATCTATGAATGCTGGTATCCATTGAAGGTCTTCCAATGTGTAGTTGTAATGTGGAATTGAACGAAACGAGGTCATTGTCTTCATGGTCACCCTATTCATCTTAAGGGTTAGGATAGAAGATTTCCAAAAAATGAAAGGCTTATCAGTCCCTAATCTTGTGATAAAAATAACATAGTCATGGAGTGTGTTCAATGAGCACAAATGAGATAAAATTACCATATGGCACGATCACAAAGAAGAAACTTATCATGCACTTCAGTGCTTACGATATTGACCTGCCAATCATTGCTGCTGGCATTCGAGAGAGAATGGATGTCTTTCGTGAACTTGATGTCGAGTTCGCTGGTTTTGGTACAGAAGTACCTGCAAACATGAGTGAACAGACTCCTGCAATCGTGAAATGTTTCTTTGAGTATGTCGGGAAAGATGCGGACGCAGGTGTCACATTAAAGCGAGTCTATCACCTTGTTTGGGGTGGCATGATAGCTGAGTTTCCTGATCTTGTTGAGTGGGCAGCTGCAAAAGCTGACCTATCAAATCTCACCATTGCACAAGCTGATGTTCTTAGAGCCCAAAGAGGCGACTAAACTCATCAATAAACATGTGTCTGGAGAGGATTTAGCTAGAGGTTAATGAAGTGAAGAGAAGCTTGGTAAACGCATTACTAATTGGATTACTTGTACTTTCTATGATTCAGCCCCAATCTCCTAGCCATGCAAGTAGTATACCAAGCGCCAATCCTAATCTAGATAGTGTGAATGTTGATGTTGTTGTCATGCCCAATGGCAGAATAAATGTCACATACTGGATGACTTTCACTGCAGCGGAAGGAGGTCTAGGGGGATTCAATCTAGAAGGAATTCAAGAATCTACGATACGTGACAGTAGTCGTGCATATGTTGAATGGGGTGGCAGTCGGTATAGTCTTCTAGTTACTACTCTTCCGAGTGGTTATGGCCTAGACTGGGTTCCTCGAACCCCAGAAGCACAACAAGTTCTTGTTGTTTTTGGTTACTTCAGTACAAACCGTGTTATTGAGCAAACAACATCACCTACCTATGGCGACCTTGGAGTTTTCAATTGGGCACCAGTTCAATGGGAAATACCAATAGACTATGAAGCAGTACAGGTTATCTATCCCATCGAAATGAATACCTCTTGGATTGAACCAACTCATGGAGTTACACCAGAGGGAGCTGAATATGCAGGCTATGTTGAAGATGCTGATCAAGGATTGTGGCAGGGTGCTTTCCAGAGTGCGTTCGACGAAGACAATCTTCTCGCATATCCTTATGATGCTGGAGCAGATCCACGCTATTTCACAGTAAGTCTTGGTCACTCAAATATAGATGCATATGGTCACTTCAGGGTTTTTCACTATACTAACTGGAGCTTCTATGAACCATATCTTGAGGATGGAGCTCTTGGTATTGATTATACACCTATAATTAATGCCCAAGCAAACACTCAATTCAGCTTGCAGCTTGCCGTCTTTAATTACGGTGATGCAGATTTAGAAGATGTAGCAATAACAATGTCACTTCCTGAAAATCTCACGCTTACATCCGGATCAGTGACGACATCTATTGGAGACCTCTCTGGTGGAGAAACATGGTTTGAATCATACACTCTAATTCCTGCAAATGTACCTGCAATTCTGACGATCGCGTTTCAAGTCAGTGCGTCAAATCTGAACTCTTCAGATTGGCAATCCTTTACAGTTGATGTATATGTTCAGGAGTATATCCCTCCACTGATTCCACCGAATTTATTGTTTGGTGGAGCTGCTATCTTTGTGTCGATTGGATTCATCTTTTATGGATATAGACGAGTTACCCGTAGGTATGGTGCAAAATGGGAGGCTGATGACACAACCTATGTCTATGAGAGTCCTGAGATAGCAATACAGACATTCGGAGAACCAGGAACTGTTGCAGATTTGGACCCTATTGAATCCGCCTTCTTCATCAACACAACAAGGCAGAAACTCGTTTCAATGATACTTATGTCCTGTGTCAAAAAAGGAGCAGTTCGAGTACTATCAACTGATCCGCTTAAGCTCTCTGTGACAGGTCTTCAATTCCAAGACTTGACTTATTACGAGGAACTTTTTGTCGCTGCAATAGTGGATGACGAACTAGATTCAGATAAGATTGATGATATGCTTGAAGAATTAGCTGAGCAGGTACAAGAGAAAGCCTGGAGTGCAGATTTTGAGGCGACGAAAGCCAAGCATGATGAAATGGTTGATGGCGCTTGGGAGGAATTGGAGTCGTATCCCACCTTAGATGGAAGGATGGATTATTACTTTAACCGTCAATTTCATGGTGGTGGTTGGGCATGGTATTGGATATACATGCATCCGCGTCACGACCACATTAGAGATGTTTTTATAAAACCAGGACCTTCGATTTCTCCTCCACAAGTTCCTGATTGGTTCTCTCAGCTCTCGGAAGTAACTGGTAATGCAGTTAGTGGAGTCGGTCGAGTGGTTGGTGATGTGGCTGCAACCACTGGTCAAATAATGAACAATGTTGCCAATACTATCGGTAGCGTTGTACAAGGAGTAGGCGACATTATCACAGCCCCCCTAAAACCTCTTATTGAAAGCACAAGTAGATGTGTGTCCCACGATGCTTGCCATAGTGCTTGTGTATCTCACGATGCATGTCATAGTGCTTGTCACAGTGCCTGCCATAGTGCCTGCGTATGTCATAGTGCCTGTCACAGCGCTTGCCATAGCGCCTGTGTATCTGGAGGTTTCAGGTAATTGGTAGAACCATTCGCTACGATTTTCCATGTTAGTGATATTCACATCGGTGAAAGTGGAGTAATGGTAAAGGATCTCGAGAAAGTTATCAATTCAATCGAAGAAACAGCTACAAATTCTCCATCTCCCTTGCTATTAGTGACTGGAGATTTAACCACTGAAGGTCTCAGAGAGGAGTATGAAGGAGCTGCATCTGTTTTGAATGAGGTCCGCATTCCTAGGGTGATAATCCCAGGAAATCATGATGAGCGAAATTATGGTTCCGTTATTTTTGAAGAGTTTTTTGGAGATCGTTTCAAAACATATGAGTCTGAGCATCTAGCAATTTTTGCTGCTGATAGCGCTGAACCAGATAATGATGCAGGCCATGTTGGTAGAGTAAAGTATAACGAGATTAGGGACTTCTTCAACAAGGCAAAAAATAAGGTTAAGGTATTTGCTCTTCATCATCATCTTATTGCAGTTCCACATACTGGGAGAGAACACAATGTTGTTGAAGATGCAGGGGATGTTCTTGGAGTTCTAAACAATTCAGGTTGCTCGTTGGTACTTAATGGTCACCGTCATGTTCCTTGGATGTGGCAACTAGGTGACATGGTTCTTTATAATACTGGAACATTACTTTCTCGACGAGTTCGTGGAGCAATGACTCAATTACACACAGAGATCTCTATTGCTGAAGATCATGTAAAATTTATACTACGCTACAAAGATGGTAGTGAGCGATTATTTACGCAATCCCGGTTGCGAATATAATATCCTGAAGTAAGTAAATATGGTTCACTAATACTCGGGAAAGAACCAAACGATGTCAACCGAGGTCACATTTGATAAGGATACTATTGAACTTACAACTCCTCGAACAACAACAACTGAATTCAATGTTGATGCACCAGTCCATTCGATGAGAACGAAATTTGGTCCATCCGATATTGTGATTATATTCCCAACACGAAGAGTTACCTCTCCCTTTACAGCAACAGCCGTACCTATTGAAACTAGTCCGTCATTGATGTCATTTATACTTGTAAGCCCAATTAATCCATCGTGCCATGCGATAACACCTACTGTGACAATAACAAGCACAAGTAGGACCAATGCTATCTTGGCAACAGGTCTTCCTTTCTTTTTTGGCATGCTATTCCACCAGATATACTACGCATAATCAAACTAAAGAGTATGACGGCTTAAAGAGGAAATACTTTAGGTTGGCTTGTTATTCCCAGAAATGGTTTCAATGAATGTATCAGAGAGATTTGTGACGATTGCTGGTGAAATTGGTGCGTTCACAGAAAGATTGACTGGTGTAAGTGTAGTTGATGCATATTTTGGTCCTAAAGAGCTAGATCCGAAAAAGATGAATGGAGAAAAATCTGCATCCGACCTTACCCATGAAATCCATGTTGTGTTTGATGCTGTGCGAGATGAGATTGAAGACCCACTACGTCTTGAATACATGATGGGTGAGTTGCATTCATTAAACATGGTTATTGATTGGTTGGATGGAACGGAGCTTTCTTACTCTGAACTTGTGGAAGGACTTTTTCATATTCCAATGAAGAAGTTCACTGAGGTTGAGATTGACAAGAGTATAGAGATTGTTAATGAGTTACTTGATGGTTTCCCTGGTGATGATCTTCACGACAAGATATCTAGATTTGGAAAAGAAGGTGAAATTACTGGCGATGCCCTTCAGAGTCTACTTGAAAATGATTTGCAGCAACGTGCACTAGAAATAGGTCAAGAGTTCCGGGATAGAATTTTCACACTCATAGGTGCATCTGTACCTGACAAGGGTGTCCAATATGAAGCTGTCAGGAATCAGCCTTGGGGAGGGTATAATTGGTATCTTGGTGAATTCAAATCTTTGAATCAATTCAATATAGACCGGAAGTTCAATAGAGATACCTTGCAGTCAACGATCTATCACGAGTATGAACATCATATTTCAAACCTATGGCGAGAGAAAGCATATCTTAATACTGGTAATCTTGAGTTGTCTATTGTTCTCCTTCATACTGGTAGATGCGTCATCTCAGAAGGGACTGCTGATACTGCGAAAGAATTCCTTGGAGTTTCTGATGATGATCCTAGAATGATCGTATTGAGTGCACTGTATCCCCTCAGAAGGATGACTCAAATTAACGCAGCAATCCTTCTAAATGACGAAAGAAAATCAGTGGAAGAAGCAATAGATTACCTACAATATAGAGGATATAGAACTCTAGAATCTGCAGAAGGGTCGATAGATTTCATTTCTCCAACAACCAAGGACGGTACAATTAACTTCTTCGCACCCTACATATTCACTTACTTCATTGGACGTACAAATTATGTTCATCCTACTTATCTCAAGGCTGTGGAGAAGGACCTACTCCCCGAATTCTTCAAAACTGTCTACATGAATCCTTATT
>PJET01000113.1 GCA_002825515.1 Candidatus Thorarchaeota archaeon MP11T_1
AATGAACTCAGCATCACTTTCTACTATCTCAAGTTGATCAAGAAACGGAGTTACAGCCCAACCACCTGTGCCCATCTTCGTTAGATCAATAAGGTCACCACCATCTCGAATGGTTACTCTACCCATAGCAGAACCACGAGCAGATGCAACAACATGTATACTGTCACGTGTTGTTTGAATCATAGAAGCAACATCTTCGATGATCTTGTCGCTATACTTCTGTTCTCTGAATAGGTTAACATCACTGTAGTAGACCTCTCGTTTCGTTGCATGTAAGTTAGATTTTAGAAGATTGAAAACAATCTCCATAACACGAGCTGTTCTTGTAGCATCAACAACAGATGCTAGTGAGTGATATGGACGTGAGATGGTACGCATTCCGAGAAGGAGGAGATCTCGAACTTCATCCCAAACGATATTATCACCAGACCTACTTGGAATATCAAATGCAGGTCTTCCACTTGTCATCGTTTCATTGAGAATATCTAGTGCAGTGTCAATGATTCTCTCTGTTGTATCATCAGCAGACAGACTTACAACTTCAACCGTTTCAACAATAGGTGAGGCTTCATCTTCGGATGTAATTGATTCTTGGATTCTTTGCTCAGCAGTTGTCCAGTTCTCTTTTAATTCGGCAGCAAGATCCTGAACTGCTTTAGGAACTGGCAAACCTGATTCCTTTCGAATAGGTTTAGGTTTCTTTTTGGATGGAGCTTTTGGTGTTTTTGCTGGTTTCTTCACTGGAGGCGCTTTTTTCTTTGGAGCATCCTTCTTGGGAGCTTTCTCTTTTTTAGGCTTTTCAGCTGGTTTTTCCTCTTTCAATGGTGGTTCCATCTCTGGAGATGTTTTTACATCCACTGAAGATGGGGAAATAACTACCGTTTCATGTTCTCCTGTCAACTCAGCTATTTCCTGGTCAAGAATCAAACCTTTAGCAGCATTAACAATCGATGTCGCTTTTCCAAGACTAAGACCACCAACCTTCTTTGCGACATTCTGTGGTGACGCTCGTGCTAGTCGTGCTACAGAGTCATAACCTGCATGTTCCATGGAAAGGGCAAGTTTGGACCCTAAACCAGGAACATCTGTCAATGTGTATTTGGGATGAGGAATATCTTCTGCTTCTGCTTCTGCTTCGTTTTTAATCTCAGGTTGCGCTTCAGATGACTCTTTTAATGCAGAGTGTTTCTTAACAAGATCTTTTGCAGAATCTGTTAGTTTCTTTGCACCAGATTGACTAAGTCCTTCAACTTTCTTAGCAATTGAAGAAGGTCTAGCTCGTGATAACTTCTCAACTGTTTCATATTTTGCTTTGACGAGCTTTTCTTCAAGTTTTGGCCCAACACCGGGCAGCTGGGTGAGTTTGAATTCACTCTCTGGCAACTCAATTGGAACTTCTTTCTTTTCCGAAACTTTTTCCATCTTCTTGGTTTTTTTCTTTTTTGGAGCAGCTTTCTTTTTGGTGGGCTTCTTTGGAGTTACTCTTCCCTCGGTTTTCTTTCGAGCAGCTCTCTTCTCTGGAGCCTCTTTCTTTTCTGGAGCCTCTTTCACGTCAGAGGGCTTCTTTGTCGAGCGTTTGGTCTTTTTCGTACTTTTGGTTTTTGGGGATGTTTTCTTAGTACTCTTCTTCACGGGTTTCGCCTTTGTGCTCTTCTTTTTCTTAGGTTCTTCAACAACCTCACTAAGTGTTGCTTGAACGGTATCCTCTTTTTCCTTCGATTTCTTGCCACTCATTCAAGCTCACCTTCTTCAATAGCACCTTCATCATCATCTAGCGGTATGTCAGCCACGAGATCAGTTCCAAGAGCGTCGGTTTCAGTCTCCTCTTGATCCTCAACTGTTTCAAAACCACTAATCGAATCCCTTATTTTGCTAGCAATTACTTCAGCATCGAAAAGTGGTTTCTTCCTGCCATCATTGGCAATAGTTACTAGACTTTGAGCAAATTGGTCAGCATACATAGCAAGAATTCCAGCACGTTTTGCTTTCCGTCGTGCTGTTTCGCGTCGTGTAATGAATCGCCTAAACTTACGTCCAGCATCTTCAAGGGCGAGTTTAATCTCTTTGAGAAGCACTTCATCCTCTGCAAGTGCCTGTTTACTCTGTCCCTTAAACATGACATGCACATAGGCTCCTGCAACATGGATAAATACCATGACTGGACCCCGAGGAATCCCATTGTCGAAAGTCTGTAATTTGTAGTTTTTCCAGTTTACTGAGGCTGTTGCTTTCCAAGTGGCACAGTCACTATTATCTCGTAGTTTTGGTACTCGATTTACGAATCTCCAGAGAACCATGGGTGCTGATGAGGCGGGTTTGATTTCACCACCGTAAGCGATGCACACCTCAATGGCAAAAGAAAGCCCCTTTCCAGATGTTGGCTTTCTTGTAACCGCTGCTACAAAATCAGGTTTGTAAGCCATTTGAATTGTTTGTTCAAAGATTTCTTCGCCAACAGGAACGACCGTATCTGTAGGGGGAGCAATATAATCCTCGCTTGAAAAAGCACGATAAAGTAATTCAACCTCCGTCTTTGAGAGAGAGTCTGTCGGAGTGGTCATTTTGAGATCATCAAGATGTCGTCTTCGAAGGTCCTTGCTAGCATTTGATACAATTGTTTTTGCTTTATTTGTGCTCAATCGACAAAACGCTTTGGTCAAAAAACCTCTTAGGTCAGATTCTCTAGTTTCACGAAGAAGGTCTTGAAACTCACCAATTCTAATGCTTGCAGGATGTGGCTGCGCGTATTTTGGTTCTTCAGGGAACGCACTTACTCTGCGTGGATGTATGTGAACTACACCATAGGGATCTATAAAGACGATTGTCACGTGCGAATTGAGAAGTGATGCCATCTCAGAATAGATATCAGCATATCCTCGTCTGTACTGGATGTTCAAATAGAATAATTTAATGTAAGTTCCGTGATTGAATGGCAAGTCCATATTTACAGGGCCGCCAACATGCTCCTTTGTGTTTGCAGTTGTTGTGTAGAAGTTGGTTACAGTTGCTATATCAGTATTGAATCGCTTTGATATGGTGAAGATGGGTTTTCCAGTAGTGTTTTGTGCGTCACTGAATGCGGATGGTGCTCCAAATCCTTGACTTCCTCTAGTTTGTCTGAGTTTTTCAGATTTGCTAGATGCAAGATAGATACCGAATTTTTCGAGATCATTTGGTACCATACCCACACCAGTATCAAAACAGGTGAATTCGTAGACCTTGAATCCTTCTTCATCATCAATGGGAACTAGATCGGGCATTTGAACCTCTTTTAGTTCCATAACTACTAGAGGTTCTCTCTTCGACAATAAAGGTCGGAGAGGCATTACGAATTTTCTGAACTCGGTTATACGCTCATCTATAGATTCTTTGCGTCTTGCTGGAATCTCAACTTCCTTTCCGGCCTTGACATCTCGCTCAAGTTGTTTACTAAGGGCGATTGTGTCAATTTGGCCTTCTTCAAGTTTGGCACGAACTTCAGCAACAACTGCCGGATCTAATTGATCTTGAAGTCGAGGGCGCCTTTTAGTTTTCCACCACCAACTTTCGAGTGCATCAATTGCGTTGTCCAAGAACTCGATTGCATATTGCGTGTGCTTGTTAAGTCCAGTTTCAAAACCTACAAGCTGCGTACGCTTTCGCATAAATTTAGCAATCGTACCTTGCTTGATATCTCCTGATTCAACCTTAGTTGGTGCAGGTGTAGGATTTGAACTAGATTTCTTCTCGGACAATTTAATTCGCTCCAGTTTAGGACATTATTGTGCATCCCATGTCAATTCAGCAGGACAGATTTTCCCACGAAACGGCATTCTGCGTTGAATAGTCGGATTTCTCTTATTCTATATTAATCATTTCTGTTACTAATCCCTTCAAAACGCATCATTCTGTGAGTTTGTACGACTCTGAGCACATTTGAAGTCATATTGGAATTGCCAGCATGGTGTGAATATTATGTAAGAACACGTGTTCTAAACTTATTGGTGTTAAATTGTTCAATGGACAGACTTTTCCGTTGAACGGATATCGCAATCAGTAGAAGGATAATGACATCACGTGCAATTTCAGCGATAGCATTGTATTCGATTGGAATCGTTCAGCCTGGTGATAATTTGGTTGAAGCAATACTTGATGCAATCAAGAGAGAGGCAATCAACCTAGTCAATGGAGATGTCATAGTAATTGCTTCAAAAATTGTATCAAAATCAGAAGGCAGACTTGTTCGAGCAAAAGATGTTGATATATCAGAACAAGCTCGTGAAATCGCTGAAAGAAACAAGTTTAACCCAATCCATGTAGAACTTGCTCTTAGAGAATCTGCGGCTGTTATCAAGAGTGATGGTGTATTAATTGCAGAAACTCACTCAGGTCTAATTTGCAACTTTAGTGGTGTTGACAAATCAAATGCACCTGAGGAAGAGTATGTCCTCCTACCAAAGAATCCTGACAAATCTGCAGAATTAATCCTTCAAGGCCTTAAGAAAGAAACTGGTGTTGAGCTCGCTGTTGTAATCTCAGATACACAAGGTAGACCTTGGAGAAAGGGTTTGCTCAATATCGCCATAGGATGTGCTGGAATCAACGCATTCAAACATAACAAAGGAAAGAGTGACCTATATGGAAGAGTCTTGAAACGATCAACTGTCTGTCAAATTGATGAACTAGCTTCATTTGTGGAGCCATTGATGGGTCAAGCTGGAGAGAGAGTTCCGGTTGTGATTGTTCGAGGTTACGAGTTTTCAGATGGCGATGAAAAAGCAATAGATATCAACAGAACAAAGGAATCAGATATGTTCCGTTGATGGACAAAAAAGAGAGAAGATGGGCTCAATATCGAGCCCTTTTATCATCCAATTTATCAAAGTCTTTGTCCGCAAGAATTACAGAATCTTGCACCTTGTGGGTATGGAGTTCCACAATTTCTGCAAAAACCTGCCTGAGCACCGCCAGGTCCACCTGCTCCGACACGTGCTCCAGCATCCTCATGTACATGAGCTCCGCCTGCACCACCCTCGATGATGCCTCCACAGTTTGGACAGCTCGGAACGTTTCCAGCATTAGTTCCGCAATAGGGACATTTGCCCTGTTCCTGTGCAGAAACCACGTTGGCTAGAATTGAAGGTATTACTTTTTTCTGCTTAAAATGAAATTCCATAGTTCCTCCAGATCGCAATTCAACTATTAGTCGCTCTCCGCTCTGACTCGCCTGACTAATAGCAATTAGAGGAAGAGCTAGACTTTCTGTATTACCATCCTTATCTTTGTTATAATATGAATCTGCAGTCCAAGAAGAGATCGCTGTTCCAACAGCAGCATATGTGATGCCTCTAGCCAATGAACGAGTTACATGACCACCTATGCCACCCATTTGTCGCCCTGCACCTTCAAGCAGGGCGGCTCCTGCAACAGCACCCGCTAGTGCGCCCCATTTTTTCCATCCTCCACCGGAGGGTTTCTTATACCAAACGAGACGAACATCGGTAAGCTCAAGCGAACCATCCTCTCCATCAAATTTTACATCTTTTTCACGGACCATCTTGCGTTCATAACTCATAGTACTAAGACCTGAGTCAGAATAAGAAACGGTCAGAAACTGTGGTCTATCCGTCAATTGTATGCACCAATGTTCAAATTGCGAGAGTGAGTATTAACTTTACGCTGGCATACAAAATCGGTTAATGGCTGCATAGCGCTGCAGCCTTGTCTACAGATTTAATCATCTAGGAGAATTCCTTCTGAAATTTCCTCCAAACCGCCAGATTCAGTTTGATGGAGAGGTTTTTCAGTTAACTTCTCAGAATGACCGGTTTCAATCTCTTTAGTAACTAATACTGCATCACCATTTGCCCAGGTCTCACTATCTGGTTCAGGAGGTTCATGTCTAAAGCCATGGACTATTAGCAATACTCCCGTAAATGAAACCAAACCACACGCTGCTAGAGTCAGTGGAAATCCAATTATGGTGATTGACCACCCAAAGAGAGCAATCTGAGGAATTGCCAGCAAAGTTGCTACAGTTGGGAAGAGGGAGTACATGGAGTTCCTTATTCTATTTGGGATGACATCTATCAATACTCTCTGGGTTAGAATTTCAGCAAACCCCCCGAAGAAACTTGTAGACACAAATGTAGTAAATATGAGAACAATCGGGACAATATTTTCCGCAGGAAGTGATAGGAGTTCAATGCTTGTGAAGGGCCAATAGAGAGTCAAAACATTTGTACTAGGTGCTGCAGGTGGAAATATCAGCATGATCGCCGCAAACACCCAGAAGAAGATGAACCCGCATGTCTGCATCAGACGGAACCGTGGAATCCACTTCTTTGGCTCAAACCTTCTAGACCATACACCTGAACGCTCCTGTGAGAAAATTCCAGGAATGAAGAGTAGTGTCCGGAAGCTTGCAACCCCAACATCTGTGATTAGATAGAGGTAATACATAGGGAATAGAATAAGGTTACCCCACACCATAATCGAACTTACTGCCAACATTGTTCCGACTGCAATGTATCTAACAAATGCATTTCTGAAAAGATAACTGACTCCACCCTTTAGGATTGAGAAATACTCTCCTAAGTCAGGACGCTCGCCATTTTGAGCTCTCTGTTCTTCAACCTCTGGGAAATCTCGAACAAGTCTGAAGACCACTACAGCAAACAGAAATGCTAAAACTCCTTGTAGTTGGAAAACCCAAGCTCTTGAGAATATAGCAGCTAGGATACTACCCGGAATTAGAGAGGCAGTAGCTACGATCTGCATTATCATGCCCATCCGACCCCAGAATACCCCATACTGTTTCCTATCTGCATCACCAGGCATTGCAATTCTATAGTTGTTGTCAAACCAAGCACCCCAAGCACCGCTCGATTGTGATTGCGCAAAGCCTTGCAACGCATAGATACCAATTAGGAAGATGTAGGGCGTATCAACAGTAACAAAGGATACCAGAATGTAAGCAACTCCATATGATACGTTTGCACCAGCTATGATATACCTCTGTCCAATCCAATCACCAACAGCGCCAGTTGGGTAGTCGAGCAATGTTTGTACAATCATCTGTACAACTACAAGTGTGCCAACCAAACCAATACCTTGAAGATACATGCCGGGACCACCACCAAGAGCCTCGGCTACAAAGATTACATAAAATGTAGTTGAAAGGAAGAATGTAAGATTTGCCAGTGGTCCTAATATTCCCATAATTTTTGCCAGTCTTATGACTTTATCAGTGGCATCTGGTAAACCAAGAAATGATTTCATTCTACTCATGAATATCATCACTCAATCTTTGTTTGTGGTCTTCATTAGAAAGCGAAGTTGATGCATTCTCAAGAAGCGAATGTTTGGCTGTCTTGATTCTGGCTTTTGTTTCAAGTTTCATGTCTGTCAACTTCCTTTGAATTGCAACGGCCCTCGGATCACACAAACGAGGGCCGCTGCTGAATCTCCACCCAGGAGATTCGGAGATAGGAGATTTGTCCGATGCAACTATAATATGAAATTTCATTGCTCTAGTCTGAAACACTTAGACCAGCATTACACAATGCACCAAATGATTGGACACAAATTGTTCTGTCCTCACATATCAAGCAGAGAGTGCCTGTTGAGAGGATTTTCGACTGTGTCATTACATCACTTCATGGATATTGGTTTATACAACCAACCATTATTAATTAATGGTTTGGATATAAACATTATTCTCAAAGCATTATTTTGTGTCATGTACTTAAAAACGAAATTTTGTTGATATTTCAAACCAAAATTGCGAAATTTTGGGGGCATCTGCAATTAGGCTACCTCCTGAAGTAGGCTTCAGCAATTGCACGAGTAGAAATGACGCGAGAATTGTTGGGTTTCATTAATTGTTTTACCTCCTATAGGAATAGGCATGAGTAATGGCCATGGTTTGAAGTGTTTGTTTTTTAGAACAGGGAATCCGGAGATTATGTTTTGTTAGAGCCATAAGATTTCACACCTTACTAAAGGTTGGTCACAACATATGCTGTTTCTGGAACTATCTGACCAGTTCTGTGACCACTTGGTGGCCATTCAAAGGTCACTGCATGGTCCGCAGAAATCCAGCATATTGATCGCTCAGTCTGATTCATACCCATCACCTTACAACAGTCATGTAAGCATAGGTCAATGCGTCAGTAGTGACACTACGATCTCTGTAGTTCTTCATCACAGATGTGTTTCGTGGGTTAGTTGTTAGAGCCATGATATTTCACAAGAATTACTGCACAGATTTAGTATATATACCGAAGCCACTTCAAAGGGTCACAGAATGAAGTCACATAATGTGACTATACTCAAGAGCAAAATTCAACATCGACAGGCATATCAGGTGTGACTCGAAACTAAGATTTAGCACAAAATAAATGTGAATAATAATGGTTCAAGATGAACAAACTCAACAGCTTATTGATTTCTTTTCAGATGCGACATTACAGGAACTAAACAAGAAATTCGGTGACAAAGGTGAAGCGATGCACAAGCTCTTCACAAGACAATTCGAAATACACTATAATAATTATGAAAATTTGATGCTAGATCAAATCGCAAAGAGGCATGGGTTAAATTCAATCTTTTTAATGGCACTTGATGACGTTATGTGTGAAGTTAGAGCCACCTTCAATGAGTTGAAAGCAACTGCAATGTCCATATATCGCAGTATGCTGCTGGATTTCCTGAATGAGGAAGTAGCAAAGCTAGAGCAATCAGATAGCCCATGGGATGCGTTTGTTGCATGGGTCAGAAAGGGTAATGATGCGAATTACAACAACGATTATTTCCAAGTCAGAGAAGTCGAACAAGAAAGTGATTGTTTTGGTTTTGATATTCAGAAATGCTTCTACTTCGATATCCTTCGAGAGGCTGGAAAAGCCGAGCTGGGCCCTATACTCTGTGAATACGACAAGGTTGTTGCAGGTTTTTTCGACAAGTGGATAGGATTTTCCAGACATGAAACCCTTGCAGCAGGCGATAGTGTATGTACTTTCAGATATTATAGGAAATAGCAGGACCCTCATTTTTTGATAGATAAAACAGATTACTCCCTGTAAAAATAACTTGACAGTCAAACATATTTGGAGGCTTTAATGAAACCAAATCATCCCCTAAAACAAATTAGAGGTGGATAATGTTGGAGATAAAGAATGTCGCTGTTTTGGGCGCAGGACTAATGGGAAATGGAATTGCCCATGTTTGTGCACAAGCAGGTTACCAGGTAAAGATGCGTGACATAGACCAGAAATTCATCGACAAGGGTATCGCCACTATCAAGAAAAACTTGGAGAGAGGAATAGCAAAAGGCAGAATCACTCAAGATGAGGTCGATGCTATTCTTGGTAGAATAGAAGGAGTTCTGGATCTAAAGGATGCAGTGGATGATGCAGACCTAATTATTGAAGCTGTTCCAGAGATTGTAAGCTTGAAGCTTGAGATTTGGAAAGAGGTTGATGCAATAGCACCCAAACATGCAATTCTCGCATCAAATACCTCAAGCATCAGTATCACTCAGATGGCTGCTGTGACGGAAAGACCAGAGAAGTTCATTGGAATGCACTTTTTCAATCCAGTTCCAGTCATGAATCTTGTAGAAATAATCAAAGGACAAGCAACAGATGACGCAACAGTGAAAGTAATAGAGGATGTTTCAAAGAAAATTGGCAAGGAAACAGTACTCGTAAATGAGGCGCCAGGATTTGCGGTCAATCGATTGCTAGTCCCAGCATTGCTTGAAGCTGTATTTGCGATTCAAGAAGGCGTAGCGACTGTTGAAGATATGGATAAAGCAATACAACTAGGACTGAACTGGCCTATGGGTCCATTGACTCTCCTAGACTTTGTTGGTCTGGATACAACCCTCCATATTTCAGATTATTTTGTCGAAGAATTTAAGGACAGCAAGTACAGGGCACCGACTCTACTGCGAAAAATGGTTCGGGCAGGCTGGCTGGGCAGGAAATCTGGTATGGGATTTTATGATTATTCTGGAGAAAAACCAGTACCAAACAGGTTCTAATGAATCAATGAGATTGGTCCATTTGGGCCAATCACACCATTATATTTTATCGATAAGATAAATAACAAAAGCCTCTTACAGGCACTCAGTGGTGTCCTTCTTGAAATACAAGGATAGCAAGTATGTTGGTTTTGATGGGACTCGAATGTTCATGTCGTTTTGGCGTCCTGATGACGACAAACCGAGAGCACTGATTGTGGCTCTTCATGGTCTTGGTGCTCATGGAGGGGATCTGAAGAATATGGGAGAATATCTATCTGAAAGAGGATTTGCCATATTTGCACCGGATTTGAGAGGATTTGGGCACTATTCAGGAACCAAAGGACATGTCATGAGTTTTGAAGAATATGTCGAGGATATTCAGAACTTGATTATGCAAGTGAAAGATCAGTACTTGAATAAGATCACGTACATATTCGGCACCTCATTGGGAGGGTTGAATGCCATTCAATATGTGGTCAAGTATCCAAGAACTGTGGATGGACTTCTTCTGCAATCTCCAGCTGTAGGTCAAAGTATGAACATTGGCGTAGGAAAACGAATTACAGGCAACTTACTTTCTATCTTGAATGTTAAAAGATATGCACCAATTGGTGTAGAATATACTGATGCTTCCAGAAGTCCTGATAATATCAAAAGACTTGAAAATGACCGTCTTAGAGTTAATCTAGTCACACCGCGTTTTAGTAGTGAATTTTTGAAAGCATCGCGGGATGCATTTCACTCTGCATCTAGTATCATTCTACCAGTCTTGCTTCAACAAGCAGGAACTGATAAACTCGTGATTCCTGAAAAAAACAAGGAGTTTTTTGATAACCTAAGTTCGACAGATAAAACCTGGAAACTCTATGATGGGCTCTATCATCAGCTCCATGAAGAACCAGAGAAGGATCAGGTTCTTGGAGATCTTTACAATTGGTTGGACAAACGACTTCCATCCTAGCAATTCTAAGATTCACGAAAGTGTCCAAATATGATATGAGGTGGAATGAAAAGTGCTGGAAGGCAGGTCAATAGAATAATACCCCAATCAATTGCGTTTATTGGTACTGTTTCAAAGATTGCTGCCATTGGAGGGAAGTAGATAGTGAGAAGAGTAAGAATTGTTGACAAAGCGACAGCAAACATCAAAACTTTCGATTCTCGCACCTCAGTTCTCCAAACTGGACGATACTCATCTCTGGAGTTCCAAACGAACAACAGTTCAAAACACACAACACTGGCAAATACTGCAGTTCGACCATGTGAAAGAATATACTCCCAAGTAAGCCCGGTTATTGGTGAAATATCAGAACTCCAAATAACAGTGGGACCTGTTATTCCCGGAATCCAACCACCATATGCCCACAGAGACCACATGAAGACAATAAACGAAGCAAGAAATGCTGTAAATCCTGCGACAATAATGAAAGTAATCATTCCTCGGTCCATCATTTTTGCGCCAGGTTTCCTAGGAGGTCTATCCATTACTCCAGACTCAGGAGGATCGACTCCAAGAGCCAGTGCTGGAAAACCGTCAGTCGCTAAATTAAGCCAGAGTATCTGAATCGCTGTAATTGGCAATGGTAGTCCAAGCATTACGATAGTAAAAATAAGGAAGACTTCATCGAAGTTTGCTGCTAGTAAGAACCGTACAAACTTTCTAATATTCGAGTAAATCTCGCGGCCTTTCTCTACTGCTGAAACAATGGTAGCAAAATTGTCATCTGTAAGAATAACATCTGACGCTTCTTTAGTGACATCAGCTCCTCTTATACCCATAGAGATGCCTACATCTGCGTTCTTTATTGCAGGAGCATCGTTCACTCCATCTCCAGTCATTGCTACGACTTGGTCATTTGATTTCAGAGCACTTACAATCTGTAGTTTATGTTCGGGAGCAACTCGAGCAAAAACATTGCAAATCTTAACAGCATCTTGAAACTCAATTTGACTCATGTTGTCTAGTTCGGCACCACTCAGGACCAATCCATCGATATCAATCAACCCTACATCTCTAGCAATCGCTGTTGCTGTGAGTTTATGATCGCCCGTAATCATGATGGGGCGAATTCCAGCAATCTTGCACATCTTTATTGCATCTCGGACTTCATCACGTGGAGGGTCAATCATCCCAATGAGTCCGACGAAGATGAAATTACGTTCTACTTTTTCAGGTTCCCATTCAGGTAGCTCCTGCTCGAGGGGACGGTAAGCAAAAGCTAGAACTCTTAGCGCATCTTCTGCAAAACCTGCATTTATTTGGATGATTGATTCTTTTTCTTTTATGGTCAGTTCTCGTATCTCATCATTTTCGTAGATATGAGTGCAAAGGGGTAGTAACACCTCTGGAGCACCCTTTGCGTTAGCAACTAAGTTTCCGTCCTCATCGCGGATTATTGAGGTCATTCTCTTCCTGGCGGAATCGAAGGATATCTCTGTGATTTCCGTATTACGAGATAGTGTGTCTTCATGAGAGAGTCCAGCCTTTTCAGCAAGAACGAGGAGTGATCCTTCGGTCGGATCACCCACAACACTCCAGTCAGCCTTTCCAGATGGATCTGGCTGAAGGACTGAATTACTGCAAAGCTGTCCAATTTCAAGTAGCTTCACAATATGTGGATCGCCCATAATGCCATATTCTTCACTAGCTCTCGTAAATTTACCAGATTTGTTGTAACCGACCCCACTTACAGAGATTGTCATTCCGTTAACATACATTGTTGTAGCAGTCATCTCATTCTTCGTAATGGTACCGGTCTTATCTGAACAGATTATTGTAGTAGAACCTAATGTTTCAACAGAGGGTAGTCTTCGAACAATTGCGTTTCGTGCAACCATACGCTGAACACCAATGGCAAGAGTGATTGTTACTACTGCAGGCAATCCTTCTGGGATTGCAGAAACTGCCAGGGCAATAGCAGCCAAGAGAGCCTCCATGAATGTTTCAGCTGCATTTTGAAGGACTTCTGCGCCAAATACCAAGATACAAAGTACAATAATTAATGCACCAAGTTTCTTTCCAAGATCTTCCAAATCCAGTTGAAGAGGTGTCATGGTTTTTTCGCTTTCTTGAACGAGTTCAGCAATTTTTCCAAACTGAGTTCTCATTCCAGTTGCTGTTACTATAGCATGACCCTTGCCTGCAGTAATAGTCGTTCCTTGGAAGACCATATTCTTCATATCACCAACCACAGGCCTGCGAAGATGAATTGGGTCTCTCATCTTACGAACAGATACAGATTCTCCAGTGAGTGGGGCTTCATCGGCGGAGAGCCCAACAGCATATATGACTCGACTATCTGCTGCAATAAGATCGCCTGCCTCAAAACCAATGAGATCTCCAGGAACAACATTACGAGAGTCAATATCTGTCCAGAGACCGTCACGCATTACGCGAGCTTTGGGTGCAGCCATATCCATTAGTGCTTCTAATGCCTTTTCTGACTTGTATTCCTGTACGAACCCAAATATAGCATTAAAAATCACAATAGCAGAAATAACAATTGCATCAATAATCCCACTCTCATGGTCAGATTCACCAGATGAGAGGACAGTTGTTAAGAGGGAGATGATAATGGCAATGAGAAGAATAATTACCATTGGGTCCATAAACTGTTGAAGAAACATTCGAAGTGGACTTATACCACCTGTTTCAACCAGCTCATTTGGTCCAAACTCATCAAGTCGACCTTTTGCCTCGGCACTTGAAAGACCTTCTGGGGATGTTTCAAGGCGTTTAATTACGAACTCGACGTCGTTACTATACCACTCAGTCATTTTGAATACTCCGAGTGCTAACAAAATTCTACTCTGCTATTGATGTGACCCCAAATGTAAGTGAACAAAAACCTATCGAAATTGGTAAAATTCCATTTCGAAAATATTAAAGAGAATCTAGTAACGAACCGCTTATCTGCACCTTAGGTGATGAGGATGTCTGAAAAATCTAAGTATAGTTTCAAGTGTTTAGAACAGAAATGTGAAACAAAGGCGTGTCATATCAGGCCTAAAGTTTTGGTCACCATCGGTGATTTTGCTCGATGGATGACTCAAGGATATATCATGAATATACTTCCAGGCATTTCGATACACATGCCAGAGTCTGAGAAAGACTCGTTCTACTTTGAAACTGCTAGGAAACCTCTAGAGAGCGATCCAGATGCTACAGCTTGCATATTCTATAATGAGAAAGCAAATGCATGTGAAATCAGATATGGAAGACCAATCTCCTGCCAAACATTTCCACTAGAGTTTAATGGGGAAAAATACATTCTGAGTAGTAAGGATTGTCCAGGTGTGGGGAAGGGTGATGTGAGCAAAGAAGCCTTACAAGAAGCAAGAGACTTGGCCGAAAAGGAATACGATGAGAGAATTGAAACCACAATGGCACTTCCCGCAGTCTACTCTGTAATGATGAATCAGATGATAAGACAGTCAGCTGAGGCAATGCAGGATCTTAGTGAGGAAGACCGTAAAAAGATGGATGAGATTCTAGCAAAGTCCAAGGGAGAAAATTCTACAGAAGAAGACTCACCTACTGACCAATCTGGATAAGATCTCGCGGCATAAATGTCAGCAACTCAGGACCTTTATCACGTATACATACCAAATCTTCAATCCGAATTCCGAACTTTCCTTCAAGGTAGATTCCAGGTTCAATACTATGGCACATACCGGACTTTATTTCCATGGGATTACCTCTGACGATGTATGGATCTTCGTGGACTTCAAGACCGATTCCATGGCCTAAACGATGAGTGAACAATTCACCAAATCCAGCAGTTTCGATAATTCGACGAGCAAGACCATCCGCAGTACCGCAGGTCATTCCAGGAACAATCTGCATAACAGCAGTTTCTAGAGCATTGAGTACTGTTGAATATACACGTTCCAATTCCGTAGTTGGGGGACCAGCAACTCCAACTCTTGTCATATCAGTATTATAGCCGTCCAAGGCACACCCGCAATCCATAAGGATAACATCTCCTTTCTTCAACTCTCGATGTCCTGATGCAGCATGTGGACGTGCACTATTTTCACCAAATTGAATAGCTGCAAATGTTGGAATTGCGCCTTGGTGACGAATTTCTTTATGGACCAACTCTTGTACTTCAAGTTCAGTCATTCCAATCGCAGTTTCTTGAAATGCTTTTAGAACTACATCACTGATAATCTGACCAGCTCTCTTCATAATCTCGATTTCTTTTTCCGACTTTGTAAGTCGCATTGAGTTGATCATGGGGCTAATTGACGCAGAATTACGAAAGCCACCAATTGCAGATTCAAGTGCCCAATATACTCCTAGAGGAAGATTATTGTCAAAAAGTACCGAGTGGCGCTCATTCTTTTTTCCTACCAAATCAACGACTAATTCATACGGGTCTTCATCTTCAGCCCAAGGCACAATGCTATTGATCCAAGTACGTGAACTATGATCTGAAACTTCAAACGCAGGAACGACAATCTGAGGATCTGAGCCTTTCTTAATCACAAGAGCAATGAGTCGTTCACGCATGTCATATTTGAACCCAGCCAAGTACTGGAAATTTGGAGCTGGCGTCAGAAATGCAAAATCGATGTTGAAAGAATCAAGATGCTTCTGTACTTGTTCGATTCGTTTTCTGTAAACTAATTCGTCGAGCATTCGTTGGCTCACACAACCAAAGAAAGCATTACAATCAGTCTACATAACAATGACGGTCAAGTCATATAGTGTGTAAGAACTAGAGTTAATAGGTGGACAAAAAGCCTTCGAGCAATAGTAATGACAGAAACATACCCCCAAGCTGAAACAGACGAACTCAAACGACTTCCTGCGCGTGCATATCTTGTCGGAGCATTGACACAGTTTGGAGTAGGCTTGTATTCTCCTTTCATACAAGCCTATTTGATTGATATGCAATTGGCTCTCCGAGGAGTTCAAAATTTTATTGAGCAAGGAGCCTTTCGTAGTGTTGGGAATTTTGCTCCAACAGTACTTCAACCAGTTTGGGGAGCAACATCTGATAGAGTCAGGAATACGAAAGCATTTGTTGCATTCGGAACATTGACTGGACTTCTGATTGTGTACATGTTCCTCTGGGCTGCAACACCTCTAGAGATGATTGTTCTTTATACAATTCAATCAATTCTATTCAGTATTCAGATTCCTACTTGGTTATCATTGGTAGGAGGACTGATGGGTGAAAGCAATAGAGGGAATGAATTAGGAAAACTTGGACTTGCGACGAACATAGCATCTCTCTCAGCTACATTGATTTCAGGATTCATTGCAGTGTTACCATCACTTGTTCCAGTTCTTAGAGGTTTACTCGGAGATTTAGGATCTATCCTTTTCCCTATTCAAGTAAATGAACAAGCCTTCAGAGAGGTCTATTATGCTCCTTTTTTCTTAACTGCAATTGTAGGAATTATTGCTTCTTTGCTGTCCTTTAGCATAAAGGAATATTCAAAACCCAAAGATGGGCCTAAGAAATTTCCTCCAATCTATCAATTGTTATCGAAACCTGGTGACTTTCGAAGATTCTGTTTTGTTGCTGTATTTTTCTCATTCGCTATGTCTATGGCATGGCCATACTTCATTATCGTACAAAAAACGTGGTTGAATAATTCTAATCTCGAAATTGCCATAGCATCCGCGGCTATGACTCTTTCTATAATCATCTTCACAATACCTTTCGGAAGACTTAGTGACAAGGTTGGACGAAAACCATTAATTCTCCTAGGAAGAGGACTTCTCTTTTTAGTTCCTATTATGTATGCTTTTGCTCAAAACGTATACTATGTTTACGCCGCTAATATATTAGCGGGCTTCTGTGTAGCTTCAGGAATGAATGCAATTACAGCTTACATCTACGATATTGCACCTGAGGAGGAGAGAGGATCTCATCTAGCAGTATACAACACTTTCACAGGTGTTGTGTATCTTTTTGGTTCATTGATTGCTGGTATAATGGGACAGATCATTCTCGTGGCTTTTAGGAGTGAATATGTTTCTGTGTTTTTCATGCTCATTCTCAGTGGAGTATTACGCTTCTTTGCATCATTCTTCTACCTACTCGTACGAGAACCGAAAACCTACACTTCCACGCTTTGGCTTGAACTAAGAGCACGACTACCTGGAAGGCGTCATGATGCAGACATTGTCTAGAATAGGATAAACTTAAGGAGTTGTAATGGAATTCTCTTCGCCGAGCAACTGAGAGGATTGCATAATTTTGGAGAGAAGCCCCAGCTTTGAAGATAGTTGGAAAATAGAAATTAGAAGGGGTATTCTTCAATATGCCGTCCTTGCAATTGTGAATCGACATGAGAAAGGGATTCACGGGTATGGAATTGCTCGTGAACTCGAGGAGCGGACAGATGGACTGCTCCAAGTTAAAGAAGGCACCCTATACCCAATACTCCATCGACTCAGAAAAGAGCGACTATTGAATGTCTATACTGAAAAATCAGAATCAGGTCCTAGTAGGAAGGTCTATGTTTTGACAGGAGAGGGGGACCGTGTATTCCGTCAGCTGACCGTTCTCGTAGGGGACATCTTCGATAAGCTGGAGGAACTAAAGAAATGAGTGATTATGAAATTGACAATACGATTGAAAAGTATATGAAAAAAGTTGCAAAGTTACTTCCGGACAGTTTTGAAACAGAAGACTTGATTGGAGATCTAAGATCTCACATTTTAGAATCCTATAATGAGAAGATGCTGAAGAATCCTGATGACGATAGGTTGACTGTAATCACTCAGGTTCTTGAGGAACTTGGAACTCCCGAGGAAATCGCAGAAGAATATGGTAAAGAGCAGGTTGAGAAAGTTGAGGAAAAAGACACCTCTGATAGATGGATTTACCTTGCTATGCGTTTGACCTTGGTAGTTCTTGTTGTGGTAGTTATGTCATGGATTGCATCTGTTATGACTGAAGGCTCTGTTGATTTTAATCTAGCAGTTATTGTATTGCTTACATTTGGAGTTCTAGAATGGCTAGTTCGGGTTCAACAAACAAAGGATGCATGAAAAATGTCAGTAAAAACATACTTCTTTGATGAAGCTTCTCCAATGCACACTGAAAAAGTCCTATCGATAGTAAGAGAGTTTATTGATGCAACTCCTTCTATTGATCACATTGTGGTTGCAACAACTGAAGGTGCTACAGGTATAGCTGCTGCCAAGGAATTCTCGGAAAAGAAAGTTATTGTTGTATCACATCAGACTGGATTTGTACAGGATAATGAAAATGAGCTCGACGAGATTATTAGAACTCAAATTGAAGAGCTTGGCGCAAAGGTATTGACTGCAACTCATGCCTTTGCAGGGGTTGCTAGAAGCATTAGAAAAGAATTGGGCACATGGATGACAACTGAAATAATCGCAGTTGCACTTAGAACATTTGGACAAGGAACTAAAGTCTGTGCTGAAATAGCAATGATGGCTGCAGACGCAGGGTTAGTTCCTGTAACAAAGGATGTGGTGTGCATAGCTGGCACTGGAAGAGGTGCTGATACTGCATGGGTAATCCGACCAGCCAACTCTCATGCATTTCCAAAATTAATGATGAAAGCCTGTCTATGCAAGCCTATTGAGTTCTAATTGAAAACATCATCGAATTTAGACAAATATTCTTTCTGTTCTTTGTTCAGTTTCTCAGGTATATGGATATTAACTCTTACAAGTTGGTCTCCACTCCGGCCATCCTCAGTGTGAACACCCTTCCCTTTCATCCTGAAAAGTGTGCCGCCATCAGTACCTTGTTTCACCTTTATCTTGCTGTTTCCCCACATAGTTGGTACTTCAACTTCACCTCCCAAAACTGCAATTGAGAATGGAATATCTGTTTCCATGTAAACATGAAGCCCTCTCCTCACAAAGGACTCATGTGGTTCTACTGAGAACATAAGTATGAGATCACCAGGAGGACCACCTCGAGGGCCAAAGTTCCCTCCACCTTGGATACGGATGCCCTGTCCATCTTCTATACCAGAAGGTATGGGTACAGATGTTTCTTTCCTCTCATCTTGCAACCCTTCGCCTCTGCACTTGGGACATGGTGAATCAATTGATTCTCCTAAGCCACCACATGTAGGACAGGTTTGAGCTACACTCATGAATCCACCCATTGACCTGACAACTTGTCCTTGCCCACCACAAGTTCTGCATTTTGCAGGTGAAGATCCTGGCTTTGCACCGCTTCCTCCACAGTTCTCGCATTTAATCTTCCTTCTGAAAGCAATCTCTTTCTCTGTTCCAAAGAACGCTTCTTCAAAGCTTAATTTTATTGTCATTCGCAAGGTTTGACCAGGAGGAGGACCTGCTCTACCCCTTCGCCCGAATCCAATATCAGCAAAACCACCAAAACCTCGGAAAAGAGAGCCAAAGAGATCTCCGAATCCATCCATATTGATACCTTGAAAATCGGCAGTTCCATAACGGTCATAATTTGCGCGCTTCTCAGAATCGCTCAACACGTCATATGCCTCGTTTATACGTTTCAGTTTCTCCTCAGCATTTTTATCGGGATTACGATCTGGGTGATATTCTTTGGCTAGCCGACGATATGCTTTCCTAATCTCATCCTGAGTCGCACTCCTGCTAACACCCAGAATGTCATAATAGTCATCTTCTGCCAAAGAATTTCACCTATCGCCTTGAATTACTCGAGGTCCTCAAAGTCAACATCGACAACATCTTCTTCATCTTCTTGAGATGTTGTATCAGTTGTTGGACCAGCTGCCCCTGCTCCAGACATTTGACTTGGATCAAATTCAGCTGCACCGGGTCCAGCAGATCCCGGACCTGCTGCTCCATAGACCTTCTCTGATATCTTATAGATTACCTGTTGAAGTTCCTCTGTGCCCGATTTCATTTTCTCCAGATTGTCAGATTCAATAGATTTCTGCAATTCACCAGCCTTTGATTCAAACTCCTTCTTAAGTGCTGCAGGAACTTTCTCACCCAAATCTTTGAGAAGTTTTTCGCCCTGGTAAATCATTTGATCCGCATTGTTTCTTGTTTGTACTGCATCTTGCCGCTTTGCATCTTCCTCTGCGTATTTTTCGGCATCCTTGACCATCCTTTCAACATCTTGGTCTGTTAGGTTAGTACTAGCTGTAATTGTTATGGATTGCTCATTACCAGTTGCTATGTCTTTTGCCTTGACATTAACAATACCATTTGCGTCTATATCAAATGTAACCTCAATCTGAGGTGTGGCACGAGGAGCTGGAGGTATACCAATGAGCTGAAATTTTCCAAGAGTCATGTTGTCAGCAGCCATTTTTCGCTCACCCTGAACAACATGAATGTCAACTGCAGTCTGACCATCAGCTGCTGTAGTAAACATCTTGCTCTTCTTTGTAGGAACTGTTGTGTTACGTTCGATAAGAGGTGTAGCGATACCTCCGAGAGTTTCAATGCTAAGTGTTAATGGAGTTACATCTAGTAGTAGGATGTCCTTAACATCACCAGACAAGACTCCTGCTTGAGCTGCTGCTCCAAGAGCTACACATTCGTCTGGATTGATGCTCTTATCACCTTCTTTTCCAAACAAGTCACGAATGATGCTCTGAATCATTGGCATCCGTGTGGCACCACCAACAAGCAGAATCTTGTTTATCTGTTCAGGCTCAAGCTTTGCATCGCTAAGAGCCTGCCTAATTGGACCAACAGTCGCATCAACCAGGTCATCAGTCATCTTTTCGAACTGAGAACGCGAAATATCTAAATTGAGGTGTTTTGGTCCGCTTGCATCTGCTGTGATGTAAGGGAGATTGATGTTTGTTTTCATAACAGTTGAGAGTTCAATCTTTGCTTGTTCAGCAGCATCCCGTACTCTCTGCATTGCAGAGAGATCTTTAGTCAAATCAACACCAGTTTGGTTCTTGAATTCATCAACCATCCAATCTATTACTCGCTTGTCCCAATCATCTCCACCAAGTTGTGTATTTCCACTAGTTGATAGAACCTCGTAGACCACCTCTCCATCAACATCACCTATGTCCAAGATTGAAACATCAAATGTACCTCCTCCAAGGTCATAAACTAGGACTTTCACTTCCTTGCTTTTATCCAGACCATAAGCTAGAGCTGATGCAGTAGGTTCATTTACTATCCTTTCAACTTCAAATCCTGCAATACGTCCAGCATCCTTTGTTGCTTGTCTTTGGCTATCATTGAAATATGCAGGTACGGTGATAACAGCTCTTTCAATTGACTCTCCAAGAAATGCCTCTGCATCTTTCTTCATCTTTGTCAAAATCATTGCAGAAATTTCCTGTGGAGTATATTCCTTATCACTAATTTTTACCTTGTAATCCTGGCCCATTTTCCGTTTAATTGACCTAACAGTACGATCGGGCATAGATACTGCTTGTCTTTTTGCTAATTCTCCAACAATGATTTCACCATTAGGAGTAATTCCTACAACTGAAGGAGTCA
This sequence comes from Candidatus Thorarchaeota archaeon MP11T_1, assembly GCA_002825515.1. Next base: position 21,441 of record PJET01000113.1, read on the forward strand.
ATCGCTTTCCTTCAGCGTTGGGAATAATGGTTGGTTTTCCACCCTCCATGTATGCAATACCACTGTTTGTAGTACCCAAGTCGATACCAACTATCTTTCCTGCCATTTCTATTCACCAAGTTCCTTTTCATTATCTTTGTCTTCATCATTACTAATATCGGCAGTGGGCACCTCATAACGATTCACACAGACAACTGCAGGACGCAAAACCCTTTCTTTCAGCATGTAGCCTTTTTGATATTCTTCCAGAATCTCGCCATCTGGCTTGTCTGGATTATGTGTTCTCTGTACAGCATGCTGATAATAGGGATCGAACTGAGTTCCAATGGACTCGATAGGACGCACTCCCTCCATGGTTAGTACTTTGTTAATCTGTTGTTCAATTGCGTAAATACCTTCTTTTGCAGCCTGTGGATCATTAGCGAAATCCATCTCAAGTGCTCGTAGAATATTGTCGTAGATATCTAGGACCTTCAAAAGGATATCTTCACTTGCGAATTTAGCCACCTCAGAAAATCGTGCATCCATTCGCTTCCGATAGTTATCAAATTCAGCTTGCAACCTTTGAAGTCTATCTAGAAGTTCCTTTGATTTTTGACATTCTTCATCTAGTTGTGTGTGAATGGGGTCCTCTGGAGAAAGTTCAACGACATCATTATCCTCTAGATCATTATCTGATAAGTCTAATTCGATTTCCTGACCCTTCTCGTTGTCTTCACGCATTCCTCGGTCACACTGCCTATTCATAATATTGACTGACTGGCAAATCATACAGAAACGTATCGTAAGTGGGGTGCTGATTAATGCTGATTTAATGGTTCAGCTCCCCTTGGTGACTCGAGCGAAATCATTGTTATCTAAAGAAAAACTTTTCGAATTAGTATCATTTGATGAAACCGAAAACAAAATCAAGGGGATTTTCGGAATAATGGGTAATATGCCAGATTCTGATATGCTTGAATATGCTAAACAGCTTGTTGCTCAAAGTAAGAAAATTACTGCGTTCACGGGTGCAGGAATTAGTGTTGATTCAGGCATTCCTGACTTTCGATCTGAGGGAGGATTATGGGAACGATATGACCCTCATGAATATGCAACTATTGAGAGCTTCATGCAAAACCCTACTAAATTCTGGACTATGGGAAGGGAAATCGCTGAAACTATACTCAAAGCTCAACCTAACTCAGCTCACAAGGCTCTGGCCAAGCTAGAATCCGACGGAAAGTTGGTTGGAGTAATTACGCTAAATATTGATAATTTGCACCAGGCTGCAGGGAATAAACTTGTGGTAGAACTTCATGGTAATTATTTGCGTGCATATTGTATTGAATGCAGTGCTGAATATGTTGGCGATAGAATTCATCAGAGCGTAGTAAATGGAGAGATTCCGCCAAAATGTGAAAAATGCAGCGGGGTTCTCAAATCGGAAGCTATACTGTTTGGTGAGCCTTTACCTGAGGCTGCAATGTCAAGAGCTACTGAACTGTGTCGTAGCACGGATCTAATGCTTGTTATTGGTACAAGTCTATCTGTTTATCCAGCAGCATATATACCACAGCTCGCAAAGAATTCTGGTGCTAAGGTAATTCTAGTTAATCTTGAAGGAATTAACCGTGATTCTGTAGCAGACATAGTTCTCAGAGGACGGGCAACAGAAGTCATACCCAGAATTGTTGATTATTAGGGACCTATGGTATATCCAAACCAAGAATAGACTCCAATGGCACCTGGAATGAGTATCACTGATAGGAAGACTGTGATGACTCCAAGAATGTAGAGATTGTTGTCCATCATCCACAAACCAAGGTAGGAAAAAGCGTAGGATATTACGCATGTGGCAAATCCTAAAACTATGACAGGTGCAAGAGGCAGCGCGATAGCTAAATACCCTCCCGCTTGAGACCAAAGTACGCCCCCAATTCTCAGGATGACAAAAAAGCCTCGGACAGCTAAATAAACAATAATTGATACAAAAATCCCCACATGAGAGAATTGCATGCGTGCAGGAACAGTCATCTTGGAATCAGCACAGTATTGTTATTAGTCCCTTTTTATGCTTTCTAAGTTAGACAATGCGAACGTCTAAATCGGATGAAGGAACTCGTGAAAACCTAATGAAAAGTACTTCTTGGAGACTTTCGAGCATTGGGCAATTATCAATTCTTCTTGAAGCGAGTTCACCAAAGCCAGGAAACGTGAATAGACAGTTTGGTTTCTCAGATACTGACTACAGACATTTTCTAGCAAGTGCTTCATTGATTGGGAGAGGGCTTCATGAAAGTGCTCTGAGGGGAGAAGCACTTGCAGAGGAAGAAATTCGTCCACAAGAATTGAATATTGGAGAATTAATTCATCTAAGTGCTCAAGACACGTTTACAGGTATTAACACAAGAAATACCATTCTTGGGACCATCCTACTATACATTCCACTTCTTGTTGCTACAAGTGCTGCAATAACTGAAAAAGGGAGTTACTCAACTGAAACACTCCAAAAATGGTTGAGAAGAATAATTGAAAACACATCAGTTGAAGACAGTTTGAATCTCTACAAGGCATTCCATCTGGTAAGAACAAAAAATCCGAAAGTTGAGAGTTCAACAGGTTGGACAGAAACTCATAGTAGATATGACATTGATAGTCCGAGCGTAATGGATAATATCGTTGAGGATGACCTTACGCTCTATCAACTTTTCACACTATCAGCAGAAGTTGATGAAATTAGTAGCGAATGGGCAAACAATTTTGATTTGACATTAAAGCAAGTTTTTCCTTATTTGGATGATATCACTGATAATCTTGAGAATCTAGAAGAGGGCATTGTACAGACCTTTGTGTGGTTGCTTTCGTTAAGACCTGATGGACTCATTGCGAAAAAAGCTGGTGAAGCACAAGCGGAATTAGTACGCGAATTAGCTGAGAAGACAATGAATGCCTGGAATCATGATACTAGCTCACTTGAACTTATGGAGAAGCTGGATGATGAATTGCGAAGAGAGGGTAATCTACTGAATCCAGGTACAACCGCAGATCTAGTATCTGCAGGTATATTTTGCAAGCTTGTTACTCTTGATTTTCCAAGAGATTCAACCTAGAATCCCACTATAAACAACTACTGCGAGTATGAATAGTAGAGCTGCAGACGGGACCAGCATAACCAAACCCTCTTGTCGTTTTCTTAATCGAATTTCATTTCTAGGACCCAAATAGTATGCTATTAGAAGAATTCCTCCAAGAATGGTGAAGAATATCGCGAGTCCTTCATGAGCCATACGATATCACTGACACATTGAATTTCCTCTTGGTTATTAAATTAGTTATACTATATCGAGGTGTTAGGAGAGAAGGAGAATCTCAATTCTGCTTTAATAGCGAAGATCTGATGTTTTGACCAAAGAGAGTCTATACAAGGACTTGTCTGAAGACATGCTCAAATCTCATTCGGAGTTCACGTGCACGCTCCATATCAGCAGCGTATAAAGGCTGACGCATATCTGTGAGGTTTGGTATTTTCTTGCACAATTTTTGACCCATCAGTTTTCTCAGTGCGAAACTGACAGTTCGGGGTGCTAAATCAACCCTACTGCTGATGTCCTTCGGTGTCATCGGACCTTCGGTAGTTAAGCGGTCCAAGACGATTATTGCGCTGCGCGGTAGCTCGATGGACATCTACAATATACCATCCCATAATCTGTGAATCTTTCTGTTCCCGCCTATTAATTACACGGAGTAATTAATAAACAAACGGTTTACAGCAGTCAACTACAATTTTGGGTATTTACTCAAAAATGGGAAATTTTTGCATGATGAATTCTTTTCTAACGGTTGAAAGAATGTCCAGATGGCCTGAAGGAAGATGGCATTTGTGAGATCTGACCGGAGTCGAATCGAATTTGGAGTTCTTTAACTCGCTCCATGTCAATATGATAAATAGGCTGACGCATATCAGAGAGGTTAGGTGTCTTCCTGATTACTTTCTCTCTGACCAGTGTTCTAAGAGCAAAGGATATTGTACGAGGTGCAAGACCAACTTTTTCGATAAGAGCTTTTGGAGTCATTGGACCTTCAGCTGCGAGTCTACCTAAAACTAGTATTGCACTGTTGGGAAGCTCGAATGACATCTGCAACTCACAATCCTACAACCTCCACAGCTTCATTAATTGAATATAAGGAGTCTGTTCTCAGCATGAATACAACAAATGCTCCTCGATAATAGGATTCAAGAGTTAACCTTGTTCTCACTTTTTGAGCAACATGAAACAGAAAGTGTTTGTTACAAGGAAGATTCCAAAAGAAGGATTAGATATAATCACTGAGAATTTCGAAGTCAAGATTTGGCCTTCAGAAGAGCCCCCTAGTCATGATGAGATTATCGAAATGGCAGTTGAGTGTCAAGGGCTTGTCACGCTTCTCTCGGATCCAATTGATTCGAGGCTCATTAATGGATTACCAAATCTCAAAGTGATAGCGCAATATGCTGTTGGATATGACAATATTGATGTATATGAAGCAACAAAGAGAGGAATCATTGTCACCAATACTCCGGGTGTCCTAACTGAAACTACAGCAGACTTAGCTTGGGCACTTATAATGGCTACCGCAAGACGTATCGTTGAAGCTGATAGATATATTCGAAATGGAAAATGGAATGTTGCATGGGGACCTGAGCTTCTTCTGGGTGCAGACATTCATGATTCAACTCTTGGTATCATTGGAATGGGAAGGATAGGACAAGCAGTTGCTGGGAGAGCGCAAGGATTCAACATGAGAGTTTTATACTACTCCCGAAGTCAGAGTGAGAATATTACTGCTTTAGCAAACAAAATTGGAGCCAGATCAACCAATCTGGAAACCCTACTCAGGGAATCCGATATCGTGAGCTTGCATGTTCCTCTCACATCTGAAACGCATCACCTCATTGGAAAGAAAGAGTTAGGGATGATGAAACAAGACTCAATTCTAATCAACACTTCAAGAGGTCAAATCATTGATCAAGAGGCATTATATGAAGCTTTATCGAGTGGAAATTTGGGAGGAGCGGGGCTTGATGTCTATCAAGAAGAACCAATTTCGAAGAATGATCCGCTTTTACTTCTTGAAAATGTTGTTCTTGTCCCTCACATAGGTAGTGCAAGTAGGAATACAAGAGCAACTATGTCTTTGATGTGTGCAAAGAATATTATAGCAGCTCTAAATGGTGAAAAGCCGCCGAATATTATCAATCCAGAGGTGCTTTGAATGAGTACTGATTGTATCAAAAAGATAACATCTCGCCAGTCAATTAGAAAATATACGAGTGAACCAATTCCTAAGACAATAATAGAGGAAATAGTAAGAATTGGCACAAGTGCACCCAGTGCTGGAAATCGTCAGCCTTGGAAAATCATAATTGTAACCGATAAGAAATTGCGAGATCAGCTAGCAATTGATGCCTATAACCAGAATTTCATTGCTGTTGCACCAGTGATTTATGTCATATGCGCGGTTCCAGAAGAGTCAGCAGAGAGATACCAAGATCGCGGAAGAGAATTATACGTGATTCAGGACACAGCTGCTTTGACTTTGAATATTCTATATGGAGCACATCTTCACGGTTATGGAGCATGTTGGATTGGAGCATTCAACGAGGAAGCTGTTTCAAAGACACTTTGCATACCGTCTGATATGAGGCCCGTTTCAATGATTCCTGTTGGAAAAATTGGTGGCGGAATTCCACCTATGCGAAAACGGAAGAATATCTCTGATATCATCATAAAGGAGAGATTCGACTAGTCATATGTTAGATCTGTTGGAGAAACCAGTATTAACTGAAAGTATCCTAATTTTATTTACTAGCCAGTGTTGCTTGTTCCTTTTCACGTGAATATCCAAAAAAGAAGGGGGATGGGGGCGGAGCCCCCATGTGCCTTTAAACTATACTTCTCGTATTCCTACTACTACTTCTTCCTGATCAGGAAGAGTATCAGCAGCACAACAACACCAACACCAATACCGCCAATCAATCCTATGAGTAGTGGATCTAGAAGTATTGGAGGTGTTGTGGTCGTAGGTGTTGTGGGAGTGGTTGGGGTCGTTGTAGGCGGTGTTGTTACTGGAACATTACCTGCCGAGAATGGACCATACACTGCATCTGCGCTGATAGTCATTGGACCATACGAATCGGGTGGGCCGTGAGCCGTACCTAGTGGTACACCGTCAACCATTATTGACAAGTCAACGGAAAATACCCTGACTCGGTAGTAGTAATCGCCTTCATACCATCCATCAGAATCCCAGACAAAGAACGTTTCAGTCAAGTTCATGGCCACGAGCTGGTATGAAACTCCACCATCTGCACTGATCCAGACACTATAGAAGATGCTGTCACCTTCGTTTGCGTCTGTGGCAGAGAATGTGAAGTTAAATGTGTCATCACCAAGGTCGATAGCGGGATTGATGGTTACTACTGGTGCGAAGAAGTTCCTGAAGGTCACTTTACCGAAGTCAATGATCCAAACAACATCAGTTTCAGTGTAGCAATACAGGTAGATATCCATTGTCTTGTTGACCAGCAGTTTGTAGGTTTCAAAGATGGCTGTATCTGAAACACTCGGGTTGTCAATAGCAACCCTTGTGTCAACTTCGAGGAAGTAATGATTTCCGGGGAAGTACACGTACGCGAAGTTAAACACCAAGACTGCAATGCTCATGTCTTCTGTTGCTGAGAAAGACCCAGATTCAGCACCACCTGTGGTTCCCTGGTCTCTGTCTAGCAGAACTGGACCAAGCTCGTCTAGGTCCACCTCGTCATCCGCGTCAGCATCATTCCAAGGATAGACCTGAAATGCTGGATCAGCACCATCTTGCGAGTCAATGTCTACTTGAACAATGTCATCTTGTACGATGCCATCAACAGTGTGCCAGTTGTACGTACCTATGGCTGACAATGGAACGGGCCAATTATCATATCCTGCAGGATCTGCATAGATTCCGTCAAATGTCACATAGAGTCCGCTCAAGAGACTGAGTTGTGTACCAGTGATAGTCGAATACTCAGGTAGACCTGAAACAGCTGGAATACTCCAATTGCTTGTTATATCGATATAATCTGCAACCAACACATCATCAGGTGCGATGGGCGTCGGTGTTGTCATATCTCTAGCAGTCCACCAGAAGGAGTTCTCGGCTGGTTGTAGCGACGTAGGACCATAGATCTGCATTGTGATGGTGATATTCTCAGGTACATCTGCTCCATCAAATACGTGGATTGAATAGTAGAACCAGTAGGTTCCGTTAATCAAATCGTCAGGATCGTAGATGATGGTATTGGTCAAATCTCCAGTTGGAGCAGGGTCAAATGGTTCACCACTTCCCGGCCTGTCAGCCGTGTTGGTTATTCCTTGACCAATTTCGTTCTGGAGATACATGTCCACAACAGTGCCTTGGTTAGCCCACTGAGCCCTCATGACGAGAACTGAGGCATTGATAGCAATGTTGTACGGAATGTCCAGATGGAATGTGTAGACACCACCACCCTCGTAGGTTCTTGTGGAACCATAGACAAATGATGTTGTTACGGCACCAGTGTCGTATGGTGTACGCTCATCTCCCAGAGTGTCAACCAGTGTGTGTACTGCACCCTCTGCTCCATCAAGGTTGAAATCAACCATGTAGGAGTATGGGATGTGATGAGACCAAGTGCTGTTTGCCATGAGGATTGAACCCTCATGCGCACCGTACTCTGCATCTGCAGGAACATTGAGTGTGAAATCAATTCCTGAAGTTGAACCATCTGCATAGGTGATGATTGTGTTGTCCAGAACCTTCTGCCATGCAGTGATAGTCACGTTGAAATCGATACCAGCGGATCCAAAGAATTGCAGAGTTGGTTCATTATCGAACACACTTGCGAGTGTACTGAAAGCTGGAGCCGCGATTCGCAGGGTCATTACGTTGCACTGGTCATAGTAGCGAGTTACGAGACTGAGATCGTCTCCAGTGTCTGTGGTGAAGTTCCAGTAGTTCATCTCACCATCGTCTAGCCAATCATACAGATTCACTGTTGGATATTCACCAATATCTGCGGCATCATATGTCACGTAGATTGTGGCATAATCTGCAGCATAGAAATCTGTGAGGTCCATAAGATCAGATAGTACGAAGTATCCAGAACGCAGGACATATGGTTCGAAGTTCGTGTCGTTGTACCTGTAGCTCGTGTATGCTTGACTTACTGTACTCAGCTCAGAGTAGTACCAAGGTTGGATTTGGGTAAATCCAGCGGTGTCGTAAGAAGCACCATTAAAGCCTTGCACATCTAGGTTCACTGTGTATGATTGACCACGCTCAACAGTACCGTAGAAGATACTGCTTGTTTCGAGACCGACTGGAGTTGTCCAAGAAGCATCATAATAGATACCGAACGGTGCCCAGTCTGGAATCCAGTATGCCCAAGCATCAGCAATTTGATCTGCGAAGTTTGCGAAGCTGTTGGATTCAAAGTAGAATTCACCAGCAGATCCGGATTCTATTGCTAGAACTGCAGCTTCTGCATTAACGAGACCATGACCTTGGATGAACGGATCATAACCGAGGTCAGATGCTGTTGATAGAACTAAGTTCTTTGTCAATTGTGGGGATGGTAATCCACCAACATTGTCATTCCAAGCCTGCATGATGATTGCTGCAACACCGGCAACAATTGGACAAGACAAGCTTGTTCCCTGCCACCAGAAGTATGAATTATAGAATTCATTGTAATCTGGATCGTTCGGATACAACCAATCATTATGACCAGGTTGTGGATTGGCACCTCTGTAACCAGGCGCAACTACGTCTGGCTTTACAGCACCTGTATAGTGTGGACCCATTCCTGCAAACCAGATATGCTGGTTATCGGTCTGTGGATATTGACTGACTGAACCCTGGTAGAAGTGATTTGTAATTGTGCCACCAACAGATATGACTGAGAATGATGCTGCTGGAGAACCCATAGTGCCATAATCGCCACCATGGTTGCCCGCTGAGAACACAAATAATGTTCCAGGATAACCAGTCTTCAGCACATCTGGAACAGATGCAATGTCATAGACCATTGTGAACAATCTCATTTGTAGGTATGATGCACCAGGTCCCCAACCCCAAGAGTTGGAAACAATGTTTGCATGGTGGCTTGGACCGTCTCCAGTGTACTCCCAGTAACTCAAGTTACCATACGGACCTGCTGATTCATTGAGATGGAAACCAGCAGCCCAGAAGTCAGCCATCAAATCGCCACCTGTTGAAAGACCCTTTGTAGCAATTATCTTTGCACCAGGAGCAACACCAGGTAGCTTGTAAGCTGATCCATTGGCATATACATCATGATCGTAGGTACCCTGTGATGCAACAGTTGCCGCAGTCCAGTGACCATGGTTCTCTCCATCATCTTGGGCCGTGTCGCCACCTGGGAACATTGCGTTCCAAACCATTCCATCATCTGTGTAACCACAGAAGAGTCCTGGATCATGAGCTAGGTATCCCAAACCATCATAAGCCCAGCTCAGTGAACCGAGACCCATGGAATGGGAACCATCAACAAGACCATCAGCATAGAGAACATTGTTTGCTCTGTTAAAGACGAAGCCTTCATCATAGTCGTCTTTAAAGCTCCAGTCCATCATGGCAAGAATCGCATTTCGATCTGCAGTTGTGTTTAGGTCAATATTCTGCAAGTTGAGAGCGTTTTGCCACATAGTCGACCATCCGAGGGAGCTATTCCAGTCGATGATGATGTTACCCTCGTAGTACATTGAGGTTGCGAAAACCTTGGCATATCCACTCATTTTTTGCTGGAAGACCCAACCAAATGTGTAGTTCTCTGCACCAGGAGTTGGAATTTCCCAGTCTTTCCACATCTCATTGTAGACGAACTCAGAGACATTGTTTACTGGACCCCAAGCCCATTCGTAGAGACCAATGAAACCGATAACAGATCCGTATGGATATCCATCTCCATATGGAGGTAGAAGACCCAATAAGTTTCTATGACCACCAACGTTGTTACAAACAGGATCCCATCCACTCACATTAAGGTAGTATTTACCACCCATCTCATAAGTAAGAAGATTTCCTGCTTCGAGCCACGCAGTTGTGTTTTCTACAAATGTGTTGTTTGCAATGTACATCTCTGTAAGACCATAGCTTGATGGATCGTATGACATTGGGTGAGTACCATTGTTATATTCAGTACCCCACATGTCCATCTGACTAAAGTCAACACCTGTGTCATCAACACCTACGATAACTCCTTCTCCTGTGTAGCCTAAGGCATTTGCCTGAGTAGCTCCGACAACATCATTGATATGGAACATATCAAGTGATGCGTCGTCTCCATTATATGATACTGGCTCTCTGTCAAGGAAGACATCAGCTTGGATGTATCTAACTCCATCCATAGCATCAAGCTGTTTTAGTGCTATGACTGAGCTGATCTCAACTGAAGCAACACGTGTCAACTTCAGGTCAATCTGCCATCGAACCTTTGCAATACCTGCAAGAGCATTAATGTCAAATGCTGGTTCAATATACAGCAACAACTTGGTATCACCACTTCGTGTGGTGACAACTTTGCTATCCAAGACACCAGTCTCCATATATGATACTAGTATCGGATCTACTCGCTCCGCCATGAAATCATTCTCCAAGCGATCAGCCCATTTTTCAACGAACTCTCGCTGATAGTCTGTCGGAGCGGCTACCTGGGAATCGTTGTTTGCGAAGGGTGTGAAAGGTACGAGGGCC
>PJET01000204.1 GCA_002825515.1 Candidatus Thorarchaeota archaeon MP11T_1
TGGAAGAAATCAAGGTTTAACCCAAAGAGCTTTGAATAGAACTTCAGATTCTCAAAACCTGTGAGTTCCTCGTAGAGAAGGAGCTTGTCACCAACTATTCCAATTCGTTTCTTAACTTCTTCTGGTTCTTCCTGTGGGTCAAATCCCAAAACGGAAATGGATCCACCATGAGGTCGAAGTAGAGTGGAAATAACTCTCATGAGTGTAGTTTTCCCTGCTCCGTTGGAACCAAAAAGTCCATGAATTCCTTCAACAGGAAATGAGAGGGTAACTTCCCTGAGAGCGACTCTATAGCCATATCGTCGAGTGAGACCATTTGCTTCGACCGACTTTGTCACCAAGAGTTTCACCTTTGAGGTTAAGCCGAAGGCTTTTGCTTTCCCTATTTAATATGATGGATTGCCTATAGCTGCGAGTTCATTCGTTCTCTTATTTAACTCTCTAGTGACTATCCAATTCCCATGAGATTGATGAATAGATCTTCGATATTCAGGACTTTGATATCAACACCTCTTTTCTTGACAGCATCAAGAAAATTCAGTTTACAGAATACACACGAGGAAACAATTGTTGTCGCTCCGGTTTCTAATGCTTGATTCAACCTTCTTGCAGCTACATTTATTGCGTTCTCTCCGAATCCTGCTTTGAATCCACCTCCAGCTCCACAACACACAGAATCTTGTCTATTCCGTTCCATTTCTACGAAATCTATTCCAGGAATACTTTTCAAGATCTGTCTAGGTGCTTCGAAAACGCCAACATGGCGACCCAAGTGACAGGGATCGTGATATGTAACTCTCTCAGGGTAGCTATCTTTCCATTTCAGTTCTCCTTTCTTTAGCTTCAGTGCAAGAAACTGTGTTAGGTGTTGAGTAGAGAATGGTAAAATACCATGACGCTCTCGATAATATTTTGGCCAGTCTAAAGTGGTTGTCCGATAGCACCCTGAACAAGAGAAGATCACGTGTTCAATTCCTCGTGCTTTAATCTCCTCGACATTATTGATTATGAACTTCTCAACTTCGAGGGTTCCAAGTAAGTCTTCCTCTCCATCTTCAGTATGTTCAACGATTGGACGATATACCTGTCCTGTTCTAATCAATGGGCTTGTACAACAATATTCTTTGGCTCCAAGGATTTGCGGTTCAATGTCAAAATAATTGAGCATGCGTAGAGTTGCATCCGCTATTTCTGGTCGCTTGTAGGATGCTGTACAACCAACAAAATAACCCCAATTGGAATCCTCAGATATCCTTGTGTCTGGCTTAACCCATGCTCCACGTTCTTGTGGATCTTCTCCAAACACATTATTGTGTTTGAAAGCCATGTCTCCCATGACATGGAGTTTTCCATAGGGCCCTTTTCCTTGTTGTACAAGTCTTTTTCGCACATCTTCAATTATTCGAACATACGGGACCTTTATTGGACACCTTTCTACACACTGTTCACAAGTACTACACGCGTAGACTGCTCTGACAAAACTATCATCCACAGGCAAGTTCTTTTCCACATATGATCGTAGAAGGCGAAGTCTACCACCAGCAAACATTGCCTCAGAATGAAATTCTTCATAACTGGTGCATGTCCATCTACATGTAGAACAATTGCTGCATTGGACAATCTGATCTGGATCGAAATCTAGTTCTGGGGTGAAGAATCTCCTCATTTAGACATTTCCTCCTGATATGTTACTGGAATTTCAAGTATGTTCTTTGCTCGACGAAGAATCACCTGCAGTCTACGGAAATAGCCATTCATCGTAAACATGAGATTCATCCTAGTATACGACATATTGCATCGCGTTAGCTTATCTGGATTCATTATTCCTGCAGAATCCCATTTATCACGTAGCTCTTTGTAACGCTTGTAATCCTCCGGCTGGTATCTTTTGATATAGACTGTGTTTTGTAAGCCGAATGTATAAAGCTCTCCGCCTTGTCGATACATCATCTTCACAAGTTTATGGAGCATCGCTTTTCCGGCCATGAAATGCATCCAATTCCGATGGTCCGAAGGTGCAAAAACGCATAATCGAGCTTTATTTGGTCTCCCAAAAACGAGATAGAAACAGGAATTTATGTTGTAATTATTTGCTATCTTATACATTCTTTTCACTATTGGCTCTACAAGATTCAATGGAATCCAAAAATTCTGCATGGAAAGAGTAGGAACCTCTAGCTTCAGTTTCATCTCGACAATGAACCTATCCTTCCAATTTTTCTCATAGTACGTTTGGTCCATTTCCAGCCCGCTTGCAATCTCAAATATGCCTCGAGCTGTCTTTAGCGATTCTTCAACCTCTTCTGATTCTCCGCTATAAGTGACTAATACAAAGAATAAGCCTGTCGTTTCTGGAGGGAGACCACCTTGAATACGCCACTCATACTCAAGGTCAGTCAGTCGTAGATAGATTGGTGGATTTTTGGTTTTACTCAGTCTATTTAGAGCATCGATTGCTTTTTCAAGCTCTTGAAATGCGAACATCAGTCCCTTTGTACTTTCAGGAATTGGGGTTATTTTCAATTTGATTGTTGTTACAACTCCAATTATGCCTGAAGTACCAAAATAAGGTAGCATATCGTCACCTGTTATGGTTTCGATATCTCCGTTTGGTCGTACAACCTCCAACTCTAATACATTATCAACCATTGAACCGAATTTTGGAGTTCCAATTCCTGCTTTTCCACCGATTGACAACCACCCAGCTAATGTAGATGCGACAGCACTTTGCGGTTTCACAGGAAGTGTAAATCCCTGCTTTGCTAATTCTTTGTCGATAATTTCCCAGACAGCGCCAGCCTCTACTTTAACCCATTCCTCTTCCTTGTTTATTTCTAATATTCTTTCCATTAGTTTTGTATCGAGTACGATACCGCCTCTAGTAGGGCTTGCAGATCCATAGTAACAGGTTCCTCCTCCTCTTGGAACAACTGGTATTTTCTTTTTGGTAGCAAATCTCATGAGTGATGCTACTTGTTCTGTGGTTTGTGGTAATGCTACATAATCTGCCAGCCATTTCTTTTTCCATCTGTAGTGATAATAAGGAATTCCAGTTGTGTCTCCACTTGCTGACAAACGTTCAGCCATTAGGTCATTAATCCATGCAACCTCGGATAGTTTCGTGATTTGTTCTGTTTCATTCATACTTGATCACCTTTATGCAATGTACTGAATGTAACCCATGACGAAAACTATCGTCCAACATACTGTGGCAGTCAGTCCAGGAATGTGTGTTCTGATTCCTGAGATACCGGTAAGGAATGCACCAACACCCCCGAGATATCCTATCACTCCTAAACTAATATGGATCAAATGAAACAAGTCTGCTCCTCCAATACTTAGTAGAGTATTAGTGAGAGGCAGTATTGCGACAATGTTGACTGTTGTTAACAATAATGACAGACCTGCACAGACACCATGGACAAACGTGTATTTCTCCTTCGAAATATAGTATAACGAAGTACCTACATATAGCAGTATTAGCGCAGGAAGGCCAAGTATTATTGTCATGTGTACATTGCCAGTTTGTAGTGCTTGAAACTGACTAGTTTGTATAGCTGATGTCATTTAGATACCTCCTTGAAAATCAAATGTTTCTGCTGGCTTGTACGATATTTGGTCACGAAACTCCTACTGTCCTGAAGGAACATCCGAAAAGAATGTTCCATGATTGACCTAAGACCCTTTATACTCCTTGTTGATGAATGCTGGTGTTCTGCTAAAATGGTCAGGCTTCTTTCACCTCCAACATCCATCATCGCTTGTATCAATGGAAGATTTTCCTTCCTAATCTTAAGAATGGGGTTCCTATTGAAAGCACAACCGAGATTGGTATAAGATTAGCAAACTCAGTTACAACAAAACCAACCATTATTCCCACAATGAACCATATTAGGAAACTAGTAAGGTCATTGACAATTATCCAAGGTACATACGCAACAAATATGGATGGCACTAATATTCTAGCTACCCAAATGACGATAGGTGCCACAATACCCGCAATTAGCATAATTAGCAAGTTCATTCGAGTACTTAGAACTAAAGGTCCCGGAAAGACTTTGTGAGAGTTTAGATATCCCTTGTTGTCAGTCTTTTGCTTCAATGTTGACATTTTTGCATAATTTTCTTTTCCATAGAAACTTCTAGAGTGCGCCGCATTCCACATTCCAATTGAGTAGGCTCGGCCGCCATGTTTCAGTCCAATATTAATAACATCAAGTGAACGATACCACCCCATCAAGAACGAGATTGGGCGACGTTCATCATCGGGGAACCAAGTCAGAACCGCTACCTCTCCCTTGTCAGTGATTGCTCCTTCAAGAGCGAAATCCTCCGATTTGAAATGTTCGTTCATATGGTTGAGGTAACCATCCAAATTCTCCAGCGGCACATATACCTCAGAAGGTGCTAGACTTGGACCAAGTCTTTTGATTCGCATCGGGTAAAAACGTTCACTCCATTCATGCTCTGCGACCTCTTTTGATTCAAGAGTCCCACTATATCTGCTTACTATATGTTTGAGCTTTTCAATTTCAGTTTCAATCTCATCTTCAGTTCCTTCAAATGAGCACGAGATTATGAATTCTCCAGTTGTTGGTGGGGCTTGATTCACTTCTTTGAGCATTCTATAGAATTGATCAGTTATGAAGTGTAGATAGAATGGTCTTGTTGCTTCCAATATGTCTTGGAGTGCTCCAACCATCAGATTTTGGCTTCGGAATGATGAAGTCGTTGGTCTAATGTTTCTTAAAGGAATTATCTTCAGAACTACTCTTGTAATGATGCCGAGGGTACCATTACTATCAACAAAGAGCTGAGTGGAATCACTGTTATATTGAATATCATCGCCTACATCTCCATAAAAGCTGTCACCGCCTCCAAACTTCTTCTTCTCAAATTCTTTCTTAAAATGCTCTTCAGAAGTTTCTTTTGTTCTAATAATTTCACCATCGGGAAGGACAACTTCGAGATCTACAACTTGTTCGGATATTCCACCATACTTTGTGCTACCAATCCCACTTCCACCAGCAGCTACCCAACCTCCGACAGTACTTGAAGGTGCACTTGAAGGATAAGCCGCTACTGTTACGCCCGCATCTTCAAGATCTTCAATCAACTTTCCCCAAATAATACCTGGGCCTACCTCAACGGTCATGTTTTCCTTGTCGATGTTATGAATTTCATTCATTCTGGTCATTTCTAAAACAAGTCCACCCCGAGTGGGTAGAGCACCTCCATAGCCACTGGTCCCATGACCTCTTGGAACTACTGGGATTTTGTTTTGTTTGCAGTACTTAAGAAGATTCGATACGACCTCAGTGGTTGTTGGTTGTGCCACAGCATCAGCATGGGGATTTATGACATCATTTACAATGCCCGGCAATGCCGCAATATCATGTGAATAGAGATTTGCCATGAATTTCTCTGATGAGAAATAATCCTCTCCCACAATATCCGCCAAATTCTGGTTGTGTTTTTTCGCAATCATTCTTAACACTCCTATAGGCCTAATGCTTCAACCACTATCTGAGATAGGTCTTTGAATATCATTTGCGATTCTCGATTTTCTATTCCATCATTTAGTGACATAGTACAAGATGGACATTCACTCGACAATATGGTGGCTCCCGTTTTCTCAGCTTCTTCAACTCGTCTTGCTGAAATCCTGACAGAGGCAATAGGTTTGGTACCTTTGAGCAGACCTCCTCCGCCGCAACAACGAGCCTTGTTTCGGCTATGCTTCATTTCATGCAGCTTAAGTCCTGGTATCGCATTCAAAACCTCCCTTGCAGGATTGTAGATATTTTGATGTCTACCTAGTTCACAAGGGTCATGCCAAACCACCTCGTGAGGATATTGCTTGTTGAATTTTATTTTTCCATCTTTCAGTAACCTAAGTACAAACTCTGAGAATGGAAGAAATTCAAGACCCTCAACAATTTCCTTTCCTAGTAAGTGGGGATACTCCTCTGCAAAGGCTCTATGACAGCCAGGACAATTAAATACGACAGTCTTGACTCCCAGAGTTTTAAGAGCTTTAATATTATGCATAGCTAATTCTTTGCCATTATCGAAGCCTCCAGCAACAAAGTACGGGTTTCCACAACAGAACTCATCATCACCCAGAATAGTGAAATCGATACCTGCTGCATTCATCACTTTAACAGTGTTTTCACCGATGTGTGCTAGAGTTCCCTTGAATGAGATATTACATCCTGCAAAGTACGCGACTTCTGCTTCGATTCCTATCTTATCTTCTACTAGATCGTCAACCATATCAGTCCAGAGTGTTCTATCAGCTTGGTCCATTTCCATAATATTTTGTGTTTGTTGAAGTGAGTCATCAATATAGTTTACAATCTCTGGCCATTCGTTGAGCTTGCCAACCTCCTGTCTTGTTAGCTGCCAGAACCTCAGAAGAGGTATATTCGTCTGACAAATTTCCTGACATGCTCCACACAATGTACAATAGAATATCCTCTCAGCGAAATCACTAGGTATTGGCTTATTTTCTTTAATTAGTGAACGAAGCTGATACAGTTTCCCTCTGGGTGATTGAGAGTCCCAAAGAGTATCTAGATATGCTGGGCATACGAAAGTACAGAATCCGCACCTCGCGCATACTGTGGGCTCAATATCGAGCCCTTCACGTTTGAGGGATTCAAATAATTCTGTCATTGCTGATTCTCCTTATCACGGCCATGGTATTCCAATCCAGTCAAGAATTGGTCCCAAAATTGAAGTGCCATAGACAGCGATTCCACCTAATGCACCCATGATCATCATCAGAACACCGCCAAAGATAGTTAAAATTGCATAGGGGAAATAGATCCTTGCCTTAACCCATATTCGATCTCCAAGTTTTGCTCGAACTAGCATTAGGTATAGATAGATTTCAGTTGATACTACTGACCAAAGTATCTTGAACCGCATGATTGGCATTTGAACAAGAGTATTAACCGGATAGTCTGGTTCCATAAATCCTGTGACCATTCCAGCTATTAGGCCTATGAAACCAATAATACTTCCAATGTAGATGAATACATCAAATTGGTGGAAGATTTGAGCCAACCTTGTCCCAGGCGTGTTAATGTTATCTCTGAATAGAACTCGAAGTATGAGATTTACAAAGGCTACTGCTGCAGTAGCAACTAGAATTCCTGTGTGAAAGTGTACAAAAACTGGATGTATTGCCATTCTTATCACCTACTCCATTAATCCCTTTTGA
>PJET01000205.1 GCA_002825515.1 Candidatus Thorarchaeota archaeon MP11T_1
TAGAAATACTGAGCAACCTCTGACATCTCTCCTTCTTTTCTTCCCATTATTGTCAACGCTCGTGTTGCTCTTGCAATAGTAGTAACTTTAGCAATCCTCACAACTCTTGACCAGTATTCTATAGAGTCCATAGCATCAGATGCAAAGAGATACTCAACCTTATCACTCGGGACTCCGGCCGCTTTCCAAACCTCAATGAAGTATTTTCCAGTTGCCTTTATCTTCTCAAGATCGCCACCCATTTTATTGTTAATCCATGCAAACCAATCTGCGAGCCAAATCTTGAATCTGATGCCAGCTTTAACCAAATCCTTTAGGAGAAGTGGTCGAAAAACCCCAAATGGCAGATGAGCTAACCCTGAAGGCTCAAATCCATCATATGCTATGGGGTTTGGCTTTTCTTCTATAAGCTGTCTTAACTCTGGTTTAGTGACTACTTCTTCTCCAACTCCAGTTATTAACCGGATTTTTTCATCGAGGTCCATAGCATCGCGAAGAACATCATAATCACTTAACTGTTCTCCAAGACGACTCTGATATAATTTGAAACCAGCTGATGAGTACCAGCTGGTTGCCTTTCTAATACTAATCCAAATCGATACCTAGACTACTGAGAAGTGCATCTAGGTCAGCCTTTGAAAGACTCTTCGCCTCTTGGACTATAACGTCTATTTCCTCTGCAGCCATTCCTTTCTTGATGAGTTTCTGACGCAAATCCTCAAGCTCTTCAGGTCTCTGTTCAAGAGGAATCTCTTCTAGCGCAGGCTC
This sequence comes from Candidatus Thorarchaeota archaeon MP11T_1, assembly GCA_002825515.1. The sequence continues at coordinate 769 of PJET01000205.1, forward strand.
TTCTGTTGGAGGTTTCGCCAATACATCAGCACGACGAGCTTTCTCTTGGTCAATGACTTCTTTCAGGAAGCCTGGACGCTCACTGGCCTTCATTCTCGCAAGATCTGCTCTAAATGCATCGATTTCAGCCGCACCAAGTCCAGTGATGGCAGCTAATTCCTCGAGCAGTTGATTAACTTCCGGAACAGTTGTTACAATTGGATACTCTGCAACCTCATCAGAATCTTTGTAGATTTTCAACGAGTCTGCATCTTCGTTCACAATTTCCATTGCCATGTCTCGTCTACCTGGAGCACGCGCAGCTCTTGGAATACGACCTCTTGCCAGAGCCCGAATCATTCTGTTTAATTCTCGGACTTGTTTAGGTACGCTCCACACTCGCACATAAACCACAATGAGAAGGGCAATCAAGATCAAAGCTGATCCACCGCCGATCGCCAATGCTTGCTCGAATTGTTGTTGAGGAGATATGTCAGATTTTATAGTGACGACTAATTGTCGTGATTCATAGTCATCCTTCTGGAACATGATTGTGATAGCGAAAGTTCTACTCCCTTCTACTCTAAAGAACAACGTGTAAGTACCATCTACTTCTATTGTAGAAGTCTCGAGATATGTGATATTGGTTTCACTGTGTTCTACAGTAATGTTAGCATCAGATATACCAACTAGATGGTCTTGGTCGTAGTATGTTATTGTAACATTGAAGGTTCTACTTGGAGATGTAAATACTTCGTCAGAATCGTATACCAAAGAGGTGTGAATTTGTCTAATTGTTACTTCAAGATATATTGGAGCAATAGAGTACTTCGTGGTTTCAAACGCAATATCAAAACTGTATGTTCCATATGGGAGGTCTCCTGCTAGATTCAATGAGTAGGACCCATTGCCAAGGAGTTCGAGCTCAATATTAGCAAGCTGAGTAGAATATGCAATCCCAATGATATCAGTGATTGATGAGTTATCAATGAGACTTATGACATTGTAGATAATGCTAGTTGGCTCATTAATCGGTGCTGAATAGAAAATCGGACCTCTTATCTCTGCAGGAGTTGCATATATTTCGATTTTGGCAGTGACAGTCCTAGAGGTGTAATTTGTAAGATCAAATCGAACAACAAGATCATATAGTCCAGGATTTTCCACGTTAATTAGCACGACTACTTCATAAGATCCATTTGGATGAGGAGTGACTAAAGCATCTCCACCTTCCCAGCTAGCTAATACATTGGCTCCAAGAATAAGTGAATTATGCTGAGTGTCATTGTAATAGAATCTGTATGATAGTGTGTCTCCCCAATATCCACTCTGAAGAATCGGCGTAGCGAATGCTTGGGTTGGAATTGGTAGAATAGTTATGACAATAGATTTGATAGCTGTTGCATATCCTGCCTTACTAGCCACCATTCGCAGGTAAATGGACTGAGAGCCCAATGAACTGACATCAATTGAAACGCTATATGATCCATTTAGCTCATCGGTGAAGACTCCGCTAAGACTTCCAAGCGTGTATGATACTATTGCCCCAGCAACTAGAGCACTATGATACGTATCATTATAGACAGCTAAGAGCGATAATGTATCACCAAAGAAAACATACCTAATTGTTGTTCCATCAGCCAGAGCAATTGTAGTGGGAATTGGTATCACATTAATATCAATATCAGTTTCAATAAATTGTAGATTTGTTGTTACGGCTCTTATAGTAATCGGGTAATGCCCTATAGCAAAACCAGTAACATTTACAGATCCGGCATACCATCCTGGAACGCCAGTGGGTGTCATAGCAGAAACTGTTCCATTCCATTCAAGAGTGACACTTGCTCCTGTGACTGGAGAATTTGTGATTGTATTGTTCAGATATACTTCAAAATCGATTTCTGTGTCAATCACAGCACTGTAAGTTGATTGGAATGGTATAATTTGACCAGGAGCTTTCGATACAACTAATGAGAAAGATTTCTGTCTTGTCTGATAGAATTCTCGTGATGCAGTGATTTGTGGATTATAAATACCAAAATCTGAATCAGAAGAGTCAAGCATGAGATAATAGAATCCAGTACCGACATCAACAAATGTGTAGATTTCACCATCCCATAGAAGACTTGCATTGAACCCTTCTACATAGGTCATGTAAAATGGTTCTTGAATCCAGAAGCTGATATTTACAACCTCACCCCAATCTGCGTAATAGGTTGTTCGAGTAAGAACAATCTGAACAATTTGCGCACCAGGCTGGACAGTAACTTGAGCTTGTGCAGTCTGATAGAATGCTTTCGTTGCAGTTACAGTGAAAATGTATTGCTGAGCAACTAGACCAAGAGTTTCTAGAGTGATAGAGTATGTTCCTCCACCATCCTCAACCCATTGAAATGTATTTCCAGTTACATCTGTCCAATCAGAATCTATTGTTGCTCCTTCAAGGAAGGCATCATGATCGAAATCCAACAATGTCAAAGTTACTAAGATAGGAACACCAATTGCTGTTGAACCAGCTGGTGGAGCCTCAGCTATCAGTGAAGTCTGCACTGATCTTATTTGAGCTCGAATATTTAATGCATCTCTATCTGAGTAGTATGGAACACCAGTCCATGTGAATGAGATGTTGAAATAGACCGTTCCTGTTGCACCGAATACAGTCGTATTCACAACCAGTTGATATACACCATTGCCAAACCTTATGACTTGGTATGCTGGATATGACCAATTGTTAGTCGATAAGGCAACTGTTGCGTCATCTATTCCAATCCCAGTAAGATAGTCCTTGTATTCTAGGTTTATTGTAATATTATCAAAGTAAGGAGTTTCCTCAACAAGCGGGAATAGAATAACTGTTGGACGATTTGTGGTAGTTGCTTGAGTTGATGTGTTTCTATCCGCATAGAATGGCGATCCTAAATTCCAATCAATAGATACCTGTAGAATATGACTTGACACAAGATCAAGTGGGTCAAGTACTGTTGAGTTGAAGCTTATTCGATAATACGTGCCAAGATTTACCAGAGCATATTCACTCGAGGTTATGAGAGTTAATGAAACTCCATGGCGCAAAGTGATCTGATTCTTGTTAATAGTTATGAAGGACTTGTCTAGGAAGTCCTCAAAGACAAAACTGAAGGTAATATTCTCGAGAAACGGAGTATTACCTGGAGTCTTAATGATTCGAATTTGAGTTGGACGCTCAATAACAACTGCGGATAGGGTTCTCTGAGAAGATCGATAATATGGGGCGCCTGAATAGGATACTGTCACGTTGAGTTCATAGGTAGCTGGTGGACCTAATGAAGTAGTTGCAATTTCGATTAGATATTCGCCAAGACCATTGTCAGTAACCCAATAATCAACTCCATATACTAAGGTTAGTGGGTCACTGGTAACTTGTACTGTTGCTCCAGTGATTCCAGAACCAGTAGAATCATCACTATAGGTGATGACAAATGAGAGGTCTGTTTGATATGGAGCATTATCTGGACTTTCATATCCCATTTGAGTCGACCTTTCGAGGACAGTGATAGCAAAGTACTCAAACGCATCGCTCACGAAGTTGACTCCAGTGTATATGATGCTTGCATTGATGTAGTAAAGTCCAGGAGCTCCAAGTATAGAGGAATTAAGAACAACAATGTAGTGTCCAGCAACACCTGGAGTTATTGTATAGTAAGAATCGTCGACATCCAACGTAAGGGTGCCAGTCATTCCAGCCGTGGTTCCAGATATCAGGTCAATATAGACAAATTCGATGGTGACATTGTTTCCCCACTGACCAGGAGTGAATGGTAAATGAGTCAACTGAGAGCTTCTCAACAAGACGATTACAACAAATTGCTGATTAGGTATATCAGCATAGAAGGGTGTACCTGTCCAAGTTAGATTGAGATGCAATATTATTTGACCTACTCCACCAAGAGAGGAGGTATCAATAATAATCGTAAACTCTTTTGAAACCGTATTGTAAGAATATGACCAATTAATGCCTCCTTCATTAATGTCAACACTTAATGATGGCGAATCCGCTATTTTCTCTGTTCGAATAGAATCTACATAGGAAAAGACCAAGTTAGCCTCCTCACCATAAGCTGTTGGAGGAACTTGAGTATAGTCAACATAAGTAGGACGTTCAAGAACTATTAGGAATACATTGATTGTTTGATTCTCATACAGTGGTAGCGCGCCACTCTTCCAGAGAAAACCAATTTCAACCTCAAATACACCAACGCCTTCAAGACTTGTACTATTCAGATGGAACATATAGTATACAGTTGGACCATCCATTATTATCTCGAGGAAGAAATCAGCTCCAGTGACTGGATTGATACCAATCGGTGTGTATGAAATTGATACAGCACCAGAAACATTGGATATGTATGTTGAATTAACAACATCATAAAATACTGCAGAGAAAGTGAAATTATCCAAATAGTATGTAGCAACTGGTGCCGTTTCTAGGTATAAATCAGTTTGAGTACCAATTAATCTAAAGGATGGATTCAATGATTTGGATTGCAATTTTTGAACAGAACCGGTCCAACTAATCTGGATTTGAAAGCTTTTCCAGCCAATAGTCGACCATTGTCCCGTTGGCACAGTAATGTTGTAATGCCCTGATCCTAAATCAACAACATTGTAGCTTAGGACAGGAATTTCGGGGGTCGTCACTGAGATGTGAACATAGCCTGAGCCATTATCAATCCCAATGCCTAAATCAGTATCAAGATAGTAGACAAGTATGTAGGCGTCAACTCCATAGGATGTCTGAGAAATAGGCTCATCCAGGGTAAATAGAGTCGTATGGGATCTGACAATCACTTGAATAGAGATAGTGTGATTTTGCATCATTGAGCCAGAGAAACTCACTGTGACGGTAGTTGCTCCGAGTGGTGTGACATCAGTTGTATAGATTGTCAAACTGTATTTCCCAGGTGTGGTTTCAATTATACTGTATGACCCAGTCCAATCACAGAGGATTGAGTCATTTAGTCCAGTCAATGGAGTGTTATGATCTGCATCGGTCCAAGTAAATGTCAGTGAGCGCGCTTCTCCAACCGGTATGTTCACAACATTTTGTAGATAGGTTACCTTTGTGTAAAGTTCACGGACTTCAACGTAGAGCAAGTATCTCTGAGGTAGGATGAATGGTGCGGTACCTGTAACCTCAACAATATATTCTCCCATGTCAATAGATGTCGTATTTAGCCAGAATAGGTAACTTCCAGGAGACCCAGCTACAGGTGTAACGCTATAGTAGCTGGACCAGTTGCAATCGACGCTGCCAGTATCTATGGGACTTCCAAGATAGTCTTCAAATCCTATTCTGAACGAGCCATTATATCCTGACGGAATTGACAGCCCTGGAGAATCTGGAGCCTCAAGAACAAGAGCTCCATCAAAATTGAGGTTTATAGTAAGTACTTCTTGTACAGTATCGAAATGAGGATGTGTCCATTCAATATTCAGTATGTATTGACCTTTCTGAGGTAAATCACCAGTGTCAAGTGTAATGAGATATTCACCATTCCCAGCTTCTCCAAAATATTTTGTGCCAGTAGTCCAGTTATAGCTCATCTGTCCATCAGATACCGTTACTCCGGAAATATCAGAATCATTGATGCGTATTCTCACTAGGAAAAGATCAGGATAGGTTACATTTGTAATCCATGTTGAAATTGCATCAGTTGGGTTCAATAACGTAGATGTTGATGCGTGAATAATATTGAATGTTCGATGGAAGAAGCCGGTCTTGTTCCAACTTGATCCACTAAGACTGTTATTGCAAAAAGCCTGAACAAGCCACTCTCCAGCAGTAGCATTGGTACCAAATGTTAATTCTCTCGAGTTTGCATAACCTGTGCTATTGACTGCAACTATTTCAGAATACCAACTTGCGCCAGATGGTGTATACAATGTGATGTTTACTGCAACGCCAGCAAATTGAGCACCTACATCCACAGAGAAATATGCTGAATCGTCAGCTCTAAGATCCATACTCCTTGCAGAACTGCCAATTGTAGGACTAGTCATTAGAAGATCTGTAATCATGTTTGCTCCTTTACTTTTTATGAGCCAATATCCCCATTTGTCAGGATATGGATATGCGGTGATATTTGCATACCACTCAGGACCATGTCCCTCATCCCATGTAGAAATATTCACATTGGTAAGTAATGGCGAGCCAACATAGTAGACATCACGATTCTCCGGCAATGAGATGTTGAAATAGTATCTATTATCATAACCATCCGGAATATCAGCGAAGAACCAAGTTAGGTATTCAACTTCTGAAGAGTTAATGGCTTCGAAAAGCTCTCCAAATGCAGTTGGATCTTGGGTTGTAAGTGTAGTCGACGGACCTCTTGCATAGAGATTAGTTTCAACATTAAAATCAACCCAAATATCACGGTCAGGATTTGGAGTAGAGGGAATGGGAGTCCATGAAAAGGATATATCAACAGGACTGGTGGT
>PJET01000082.1 GCA_002825515.1 Candidatus Thorarchaeota archaeon MP11T_1
ATAAATCACAAGCTGACACACATCCAAAGAGATCGCCAACATCGACTAATGTAGAGTAAGCATCTTCCAGAACACCTGCGGCTTGAGTGTAGAGCCTTTTATCATTCAATACACCTCCTCTTACAACCAGAGTCCAACCTACAACACTTTGCATCTCTTTGTCTCGGGGATATTCCTCAGCAAGTAGTAGTCACCTGATCCACTGACGTTCAGCGTTTGTAATATCACCAGCATTTAGGAAACCATTACCCAAAGACAGCAGTGCTCTAGCTACCTGTACATCACTTCCAGAAGTTTCTGCCAGTGTCAATGCTTCAGTAGTCCTATCCACACTCCATTCATTATCTCCAAGGCCAACATATGCATGATCAATTCGGAGTAGACATTGAGAGAGTGTTCTCCTCCTATGTTTCTCTAAAATCGGATCGAGTTTGGAAAGCCCCTCCAATATGATCTTTGCTTCAGCACAAAGAGTGAGCTCGCTTTTGAAATCCTGTTCGTACGTACCCCTCCAGATAGCTTGATTTATCAATTCTTCAGCATCTAGGATTGCTCTTTCAGGACTGACCAAAGAGAATCACTTCCAAACAGATATGCATGGTAGCTGAATAAAACTGCTACGACAGGCTCTCGTTCAAAGTAAATGCAATCTCACCAACAGCACTCACAGCATGTAGATTGCTTTCACTCGGTTGAGAAGCAACTACTACTGTCAAAGAGTTAACCTTCAGCATTTGCAGGATATGGTCACCAGCACTGATTGTAGATGGTACAATATCTATAACTGGTTTTATCACGCCTTGTGAGATTTCAACCTGAATTCTAAAAAGATAGAGATCAGGAACATTACCAGCGATAATCAATCCCTCAGAATCGAAAACACCAACAATAGCTATCTCAGGTTGCTTCAGAGTTTTGTTAACAAGATTCTCAATTATCCTCTGAACTTTGGCAGATGGACGATTCAGGTCAAGTGCTACATAGTTGTCTATCAGTGAGTTCATTTCAACAATATCGCTCATACTGCCATTCCAATTCTCAATCATCTCTCCAAACTGATGGTCTAACGCACGTCCAAGAGATGACATTATGTTCTTCAATTGTGATATTGATTGATCTCTGGAAGTCATTGAAACCAGAGCAAAGGAATGAAAGAAAGAATAAGCCCATACACAATCATCCAGCTCCAAAGTATATACCCTATCAGATGTGGTTCTTGAACTGGATTGCATCATTGTCACAGAATTTCGTACGAGCGATGGGAGTGAGGTTGGGTCAAGAGACACATCATCTTCAATTGAACGTCCAAACAAGGGGTCTCCGTCGTTTTTGACCATGTATAATTGTCGAATCATCGTAGCTCCCGACTCAGTGAATCAGTGCGTGTTTTCCATGTCATAAGGATTGTTGGTCGATAGTGAGAGGAGCAGAATATAGCCGGGGACATTACATTCATATCCTGATTCATGCAGGCTCACTGGAGGCCTGCGTAGAATGTCAGATGAAGCACCTAAGAAGAAGAGAAAGAAGAAAGAGCTTCAGAAACGTACTCGCTATGATATCTATGCAGAGTTACTTCGTGTAATCTACATCTGGGGATTTTGCCCACTGACACGTGCAGCTCGGTCAACAAACATGCCAGTTGACCGCGCAAAAGAGTCAATTACCGAACTGGTAGGGCGAGGTCTTCTTGAGGAAGACGATGATGATGGTATGCGGGTCTACAAAGTAACTGTCCGAGGGCATCAGTATCTTGAATTATACAAGAGGATGGCAGGACTTGTGGGAATTCCAATTCCTGAACCAATCATTGGGATGTGAGAACTCAGCATGAGTATTCACAAGATAGTCACATCAAGTGACCCTATTTTGTGGCCCCGCTTTATATATCAAATTTGAGGGAAATAAATTAGAAATGCACAAGGTGAAGGCCTAAATGGCAGATAAATTCGAAATAAAGAATCAGGATTTGGTTGAACTCACCTCTGTTGTGGAAGGTGATGTCATTATTCGAAATTGCAGAACGCTGACCAATCCTGAAGGTGATAAAATCGTAATTAGAGGAACACTCCATGTTATTGATGAACTCGAGGTCGATGGTACACTTGAATGTGGAAGACTCGAGTCCAAATCAAGGGAGTGTATCACTGTCAACGGAGACCTCAAGGTTGAGAGGTCTGTCAGCATTCCTAGAGGTAGTCTAAGTGTTGAGGGTAATGCTGAGGCACGGGATATTGAAGTTGGTTCGTCACTTGTTATCAGGGGCAATCTAGAATGTGTTTCCGCCAAAGCAGGTGGATCAGTCAAGGTCGTAGGTGATGCAAAAGCTCAGAGAATAACAGGCGGCGGTTCAGTCAAGATTGAAGGAAATGTAGAGGTTGATAGAGTGACTGGTGGCGGTTCAGTCGGTATCTATGGAAATATCAAAGCAGAAGAATTTGATGCAGGTGGTGCAGGAAAGACTGCTACAGGTTACATCCAAAAAGTTTCAGTCGGTGGTAGTTTCAAGGCAACCGGAGCTATTGAGATTGAAAGTCTTGATGTAGGAGGTACTGCAAAAGTCGGACCAGGTTCCAAAATTAGCTCAGTTGATATCGGAGGAACTTTCAAGGCTGGAGATGACCTTACGTTTGGTGAAATCGATGTTGGTGGCACCGTGAAAATTGAGGGAAAGGCTTCCGGCCGATCAATCGATGTTGGTGGCACCGTTAAGACTGAGGGAGACTTGGAAGTCACTGAAGGTTTGGAAGTTGGTGGCACTGTTGCTGTTGGGGGCAATCTAAAGAGTGAAGGGAAAATCAAAGTCGGTGGAACAGTACGAGTAGAGGGAAGAATAGATACATTTCGTATAATTGTAGGTGGCTCGATTAGAGCCGATTACATTAAGGCCACTGATGGATTTCGACTTGGTAAGAGAGCTGAGGTTGATGGATTCGTAGAGTCAAGTGAAATCTTGATTCGTGAAAGAGCAAGAACAGGCTCACTTTATGGTACTGATATCCGAATCGAGGAACGCGCTCGAGTTGGTAGTGTTTATGGTGAAACCATTTACATAGAGCGGGATGCTATAGTTGAAGGTGAGGTACTCTATACTGATAGTCTTGAATCAGAAGATGGAGTAACATTCAGACAAGAACCAAAGAAAGTGGATCAGCTACCACCCCCAAATCCATCTAAGTCCTCACGCACTTCTACGGACCGTCCTGAACCTCCCGAACCCCCGGAACCTCCTGAACCAATAGATTTGGATTAGTTGCTGAAAGAGTCTTCACCTCCTTATTTTATAGAGAGGGATCTTGTTCCAGTCCCTCTCAATGCTTATTTTCGTAGAATGAATATCCTGCGACCTGAGTCTAATGTGAAAGAATTCCTTTCGAAGTCACCATATTCTTCCTCAATCTGAAGACCTGATTCTTTGATAAGAAACTCTACATCTTGATTGAAAATTAGAGCTGCTTCAGAAACTACATTTATTTCATCAATCGTAACACCTTCAGAGTCTTCAACAAGATACCTAAGTTCGACGCGCATTATTTTCCTGTCAAAATCAGATGTGATTACTCCAAACCTGGTGACGATTCTGCCATCTGCTAAAGCCGTTGGTACATCTTGAAATTTGGCATTCTCGTACTGATGTTCTCCAGGAAAGATATCAAGAACGAAGATTCCTTCATCGGTCAGATGTTCTTTCACGCAGAGAAGCATCGATAGTTGGTCCTCACGTGTCATTAGGTGGCCAAAAGAGTTGGGCACTATCGCAAGAGCGAATTTCCGATCCAGAGAGAACTTGCTCATTGTTCCTTTTATCAACTCAATTCTACTACAAACTTCTTCTGGAGCGGATTCTAATTTCTCTCGAGCAACTGCAAGCATTGACTCTGATTGTTCGAGTGCAACGACTTCAAATCCTTCTTGGGCAAGTGCGAATGTGATTCTACCAGTTCCAGCCGCTAAGTCAAGTACTGGAGACCCTGCTCTTTTTGCACACTCTATGAAGAAGGGAATATCGGAATTATCAGCGAAGAGGTCATAGAACTCTCCTACGCCGTCATAGCCCAGTGATAGGTTTTCGAATGGATCTTCATCATTTGGTGACAAGACTGGCACTAGCCTTTGATTATTAAGCTGGTACCGAACTCGAATCGACCAAGACTTTCGTTTCTAGATGAGCACGATACCTCTCAGGTACAGGATAGTTGTAGAAGGAGTGTGAATACCAGTCATTCATCATGACCTCGAGTTCTTTGTTAATGCGTGCCCAAAGATCCTCATTCAATTCTGGATGAAGTGTCCAGACTTTTCGGTCTTCTGTACCTTTTACCACTCCTTTCTTGGACACCTGCTGGCCTCGAAGGAATGTCAGATAGGAGGTAGAGAAGGTCTTAATGATACGTTCCGGGTCCTTAGCAAAATCCACCTTTGTGGTGTCAACATCGTAGACGGAAATGTCTGCATCAGCACCAACACCGAGATGACCTTTCACTGAGTCAATACCAAGTATTTTCGCAGGAGCGGCTCTTGTAGAGATTGCTATTTCATAGAGGCTCCATTCACGTTCAATGGTCGGGAGAACGGTCCGCTCATGCGCAAATTTGTGCATATCCTCCATCCAGAGGTCGCGTTGTTTCTTACTCATCAACCACGACAAGACAAGGGGATACTTGGTGAATGGTCCAGCATTAGGATGATCGGTACTCATAATACAACGCCAGACGTCATCGACACTAAGCGCAAACTCTAGAGGTATTGCCCATTGTACTGAGTTTCCTGCTGCCTTTGGTGAGTATGTGTAGGGGACTATTCCAGCACCTCCAGGAAGTTCCACATCTACTGCGATGTTTACCCACTTTCCTCCAGTAAGCTGATAGAGATAGAACTCAAATGGACCATCACCAGTCATAGTTGTAGCTGGTCCGAAGGTGATTTGTCCCATATCAGCTGTGAAATGCTTGTTCTTGTTGAAGTACTTCGCAAACTCTAAGCCGCCTGATTGAATATCCTTCCAATCATGTCCACCACCTTCTACACTACTCAGTGTTTCAAAGGACATGTGTGTAAGATGTGCAATATGCTTGCGGCCACCGTGACCTTTGATATCACGGATAGAATCAAGCTGTTGAATTGTAGTTTCAAGGTTGCCAACCCGACCAAGATTATTCGGATGGAAGTGCATCATATGAGGAAGACCTAATGATTCGACTGCTTGACACAGCCCTCGTGTGACCTCCTTGGGAGAAATGTCCCAACCGGGAATTTCACCTTCGGGGTCTCTGAGATCTACACCATGAGCCCACGCATAGGTGCCTCCAGGATTCACAACCTTGACACCAAGACCTCCAACCTTCTGAAGAATCCATGCGATGTATGCTGCTAATCCGCTGGGGTCTCCTTCTTTCACATAGTGAAATGTAATCATGCTGTTACAAAACAATGGAAGTAATCCCGAGTCCAGATTGTGCAAATCTTCCATCTCCTCCCAAGACCCTAGAGCTTTGAGAGCTGGGAGAGCTGGCTCGATGACCGTTGTGTATCCCATAGCCGAATATCGATACCCGATGACATACGAGTTGGGCATAGTATAACCAACTCCTGACCGAGTATGCTTTGTTTTTGGAACTGGGTCTTTCCGATGGTCTTCAGGGCAGATTGACCTTCCAACACCTACTTTGGACCCCACAATGTGAGAGTGCATATCGACCCCTCCAGCCATCACAAGACGGCCCTTGAGGTCTATTTTCTTAGCAGACCCTTCGACGCTTTCGACAATCTTTCCATCTGAGATGCAGATGTCCTTGATTTCTCCATCGATGCCATTCATTGGATCGTAGATCCGACCGTTTGTGAGAATTGTCTGCTTGCTCATTTCTTCAACCTCCTTAATTCATCGTATATCATTCTCAGGACATCTCTGTCTGGAAGTATACCCTCTGGGGGATCAACAACTTTCTTGAGATATAATGGGAGTCCATCCATTCGAGTAGCTGCTCCATCAGATTCGATGCCTGCGATTGCAGTCTGAATATTGACCTCAGCTAGAAGCGATGTCATGTTGCGTTTGGGATCTATGTTGATTACTGGAATGCTCGCTAAGTGCTTCACTGCTTCCTTCGGAAAGTGCGCAGCTGGGTCAGCAGCGATGTTGAGAACTGCATCAGCCTCACCCCTCACAAGCATGTCAACTGCTGTGAATTCACCTGGTTGATACCTAGGATAGCCGCGAGCGTAGTCTACAGCATATGGATAGCCAGTCTGCCATGTAGATGTTTTGTTTGCACCTGCTACATTGTAGTGTCCACGCATGGGCAACATGCTCCACTTTGTGAAGTGGTTCATATCTTGAATCAACCTGATTGCTGCATCGATATTTCTGTGACGTCCCTTGGATTGAGTTAGACCCAAACCAAAGAAGAGGGTTCCATATTTGGCATTCTTCATGGTTTCCACGAGTTCAGTGAGCTCGTCGATCGAGAGTCCACCAACCTCATCCACTTCTAGAATCTTGTCACGTGCAATTGCACGAAGTGCAGATATGACCTCTAGATCGGATCCAGGTTTGATCTTGACAAATTTGTCAGCCACGCCAGCGCTAATGGTTTTTCTAACATCGACAACCCAGATTTTTCGATCTTTCTTTCCGTCTTTGATGTAAAGACCATCAGCTCTCGTGTAACGACTCATATGTCGAGGATGTGCAAACTGTGGGTTTGAGCCCCAGTAGATGACAAGATCTGCTCTATGCCGGGTTTCAGCGAGAGCTGCAATTGCTTCCCCAGATTCCTGTCCACCCAAGATGGTGGGTCCATGACAAACAGATGATGTGTTGTCAACAACTCCACCCGCTTCCTCTGCTATCTTGTAGGCTTCTCTGTGGGCATCATTTTCCGTTGAGCTTAGACCATAAACCAATAGTCGCTTGGAATTAGCAATTATCTCTGCTGCTCTTTTGACTAGATCCTCTAAGGGCGCTTTCATTTCAAGTCGATCATCATGATGATTCAGAAATTTTGCCTTACTAATCGAACAGCCATTCTTGTTGTCGGTTATCTGAGTACCTTCTATATCAATCATGATATCATCACAAAGGCAGCCACAGAAGGGACCCACAATATTCTCTTTCATCCCAGAATCTTCAGTCATCATGCTCTCTCCACTATCTGTTTTAATAGCTCCTCCACCTCGAGAACTTTCTCATCTTTTGCTGCAAACAGTTGCGCTGTTACAC
>PJET01000083.1 GCA_002825515.1 Candidatus Thorarchaeota archaeon MP11T_1
CTCGGGCCCGCGGTAGCAAAGAAACTCAGGGAGGTTTTTATCACAACTGCAGAGTTGCTTGCAGTTCAAAATCCTGTTGAACTCATGAAACGGACTAAGCTCGGTGAGGGAACAACTGAGAAAATCATTAAAAATGCAAGACTTATCGTTGGTAAGTTCGGGTTCAGGTCAGGTCTCGAGATAGAACAAGATATGGCTACAAAACCTCGACTCACCACCGGCATCGAGAAAGTAGACCTGGCACTCCGCGGCGGGATAGAAGTTGGAAGCATCGTTGAATATTACGGACCTGCTCGTGGAGCGAAAACGCAATGGGTTTCCCAGCTCGCTGTCACTGCACAATTACCTTTGGATAAAGGGGGTCTCGAAGGCCGGGTCCTCTGGTTGGATACTGAATCAAGCTTCAAACCATGGACCATTAGGGCTAACGCAGTAAGACATGGTCTAGATCCCGATGTGGTTCTCGGTAATATTGGTCGTGCAGAGGTCATCCTCTCAGGCCAGATAACCGATATATTCGAATCTATCCCACAGATGTGTGCTGAACAGGACTACAAACTGGTTGTCATAGACTCATTCACCGGGCTCTTCCGTGCCGAGTATACAGGGCTAGAAAACATGAGGATTCGGCAACAAGATATGAATAATCTCCTCAATCTAATGCGACGGACTGCTGCTGCAACTGATTGCATCTTCGCCTATACTAATCAAGTGATGAGCAAGATCTCCACTTACGGGGGGAACCCGAATGCACCAGTGGGGGGTCATATCATTTCTCATGCCAGTGACTATAGATTCTACACAAGACGTACCAAGGCTGATGTCAGAAAGATAGAGCTGCAGGACAATGCAGGACTTCCAGAGTTTGAAGTTGAGTTAGTTGTAGGTTGGGGAGGTCTCTATCCAGACTCCAAGACGAAGAAGGAGATAGAACCGGACATTTTGGAATACTTCGAGAAAAGAGGAGAAGGACTAGAAACGAAAAACGGAACATCAGAAGCTGAGGAAGAAATTGCTGTTGAGGCCGAAACCGTGGCGGGTGAGAGTTAGTGAACCGTGAGCGAGGAATGTTCAGAGTATATCGATGTAACCGTTGTAAGAATATAGGTTACACACATGTGGAATATGAGGAGGAAACCTCGAGATGCAGTTTCTGCCAAGCTATCATTCTACATGAAGTAGGTACTGTTTATGCGGTGACTGTCCAAGAAGCCCAGTCATGTGTCCGCGAGCTGATCATTGAGTCGCAAATGTCTGCAAGCAAACAAGGAGGAAATGGACGGGGATTAGGTCTCAAACGGCGCGTCTACAATATCGTCGAGGCACTCATCGAGCTCAACAGAGGACGTCCAGTCACAATTGAGAATGTGATGCGTGAATGCAGTGAGGCGAATATTGACCTCGGTCGAGCAATGAGATTCCTTGACACCCTCGAGTCTGAAGGGATGATATTGAATGATGGAGTCGCAATATCACTGACTCAGGAGGTGTGGTCAGATGTCTAGTATAGATGACCAGGAGCAAATCTGGGTTTCGACCACTCCACCAAATGTACCAAGGAGCTCTATGATAAATCTCGTTAATCTACTATTGAGAGAAACAGCTCATCGCATCACCGTACTTGAACGTGCAAGAGGTCCTGACCCGGAGCTCTATGTTGTTACAAGAATCGACTGGAGAACCCCAGATCTAGAGAAACCAATGCTTCCTCAACTACCACGTCTGCTATCTTTGTTAGAAACTCTTAGAGGCACAAGAGGAGTTCCTAGAGAGGTCAAGTTGAACAGCATGGAAGGAGTTACAGTCTATCTACCCACAGGTATCAGGGTTTCTAAACTTCCAAAGGACCCCAAAGCAACTGTCCAAGAATTGATGGCTGTCATTGAGGAATCGTTGGCTCATCTGTTGTCCACAATAAACGAGGTTGAGAAATGGTTTTGGAAAACTGCTCGTCAGAAAGGATTCAGCCCGATGATTGTTGAAAGAATGGCCAAGGAAGAACCGGGGTACAACTCTCGTGAGCTTACGATGAGATTTCACAGCATCCTCCACAAATACTTCTCACTGAAGTTTAGGATATACAGGGCTGAAGAACGACTAAGAGTGGAGGAGGAATATGATTGAGTGCAACCACTATAGATCCAATGGCATTGTTTCCATATTCTCCTAGACCTTCTCAAGAGAAAGCGGTCGGTCTTGCTGCAAATGTCTATTCTTCAAAGACTGTTGGCCTATTATCTGCAGATTGCGGTGTTGGCAAGACAATAGCGGTTCTCTCGGGATACTTCGCTGTACGAAGTAATGATGAAACCTCAAGATTGTTCGCTCTCACCAGGACTCACTCTCAGTCTAAGGTCTTTGAGAGTGAACTCGAAGTTCTTCGCTCCGTAATGCCAAATCTGACAGCAACTACTATGGTCTCACGGGTCCATGTCTGTCCTATTAGACATCAGATGGAATCGTTGAGTTCAACGGGATTCATGCGAGCCTGTGCGACAATGATCAAGACTGGCTCTTGCAATCACTATTGGGGATTTTACAAGAAGCAATCTGATGGTCGAATAATGATTCGTGATGTCATGCGAGAATCAATTGAAGACATCCTCGAAACGGGTGTTGTCACTCGAGATCGTGTAGAAGAACGAGCACATGAAGACGGTGTTTGCCCTTACGAGATGATGAGGTGGTGCGCTAGAAGTAGTAGAGTCATCATTGGCCCCTACAGCTATCTGTTCAGGTCTCGTATACGTGCTGCTCTGCTTTCATCTCTTGGACTACTATTGCAGGATGTCGACTTACTCGTTGATGAGGCTCATAATCTCTCGGCACATGTGCTTGACGCAGAAACCGCACACCTAAGTAATGAAGATTTGAGGTGGTTGAAAGAGAATCACCAGTTGGTAACACGTGAAACTGGCCTAAGATGGATTCGCGAGGTTATTGATTTTCTGTGGGAAACCATTATGGTCAATCTTGACAGGATGCACAGTCGTACTGAGAGAATATTGGACAAATGGGATGTGTGTCCACGATTCATTAAGGAAGAGGATTTAGAACTACTACATTCTTCTGGACGTCCTGGATTGAACGATCCTGAGAATGCCAACCTTATTGAAACTCCATTGGACAGACTAATCGAGTTTCTGTATACATCGTTGAGAGCTGCCAAGAGTGAGGGATGGCATGTTACTCTTCACAATACAAAATCATGGAAGGATGATGTTCCATCAGCACAGTCCAAGCTCACTATTCAACCTCTGAACTCATCAGGTCTTACAGCTCCAATCTTACGGGGTGTAAGGGCTGCTGTCCTTATGTCTGGAACATTGAGACCTCTCGAATACTATACCCGAATTCTTGGTGTATCAAGCGCAGTGGCTGAAGATCTTGTGAGTCCATATCCTAGAGGAACAAGACTTGTACTCATTGACAAGAGTCTCAGTACGCGATACCAGATAAGAACCCCTGATTTATGGCGAAACCTGGCAGATAGAATCGCAGCAGCTCTGACATCTATGCCTGCAAACAAGAGTGCACTCGTGGCTTTTCCGAGCTACAAGATGCTACATGAAGTCATGTCATACTCTATTGAAACAGGATTTCGAGATACACTTATTGAAACTAGAACAGACCGTATTGAAACCCTTGCAGAGGCTATCTCTGAGAAACCTCAAGCTGTGTTCTGTGTTTACGGTGGAAAATTTTCAGAAGGAATAGATCTTGTTAGTGGGGGGTCAAGTATGATTGACCTCATAATTGGAGTAGGGATACCGTTCAGTCCACCAACAAGCTATCAAGTAGCACTTCAGCGATGGTATGATTCCCGTTTTGGAAACGGTTCAGGCTATTACTACGGCGCTGTTATTCCTTCGATTAGACAGGTTGCTCAGTTGATTGGTCGACTCAGAAGGTCTCCAACAGATACTGGGGTAGTCGTTTTGTTGGACAATCGATTCATGAAACATCTCAGGGTATTCGGAGAAGATATTGTCTCAGATGTCTGGCCTTATCGAGATGTTGAGGAACTGAAACTTGCGATTAACCAGTTTGTGATGTTGCAGGAGGGTTTGATACAATGAAGTTCATCGACATACCAATCAAGTGGCTTGTTCTTTCTCTTTTCGTCACGACGCTACTTCTCAAGCTTTGGTTATCCCCTAGTGATCTCTTCGGTTTGTTTCTAATAGGAGCAGGACTTCTAATCTACATCGTGATTCTATTTCTTGAATATAGATCAGACTATAATCCCAATGTGCTGTGGGATGAACAGCGAGGATTCGTTGCTATCATCAGACCTTGGAATGTAGAGCTATGTGCAGCTCGTCTTCTAGGAAGTGTCCCCCTTGGCATTGATCTTAGCCATTCAGCCAAAAAAGTTCTACAGGCTATGCATACACGTTTTGAGAATGAAAAGGGTGGGACCCTTGTTTTCTTCATTAATCGCCCCATTGGAAATGCATCAACAAAGGTGGGAATGTTAGTCCGTAGAAGTGCACTCCGACTACCAAACACTCGGTCAAAGCTGGAACAGTTGTCAAAGTTAATGCTTGCTGATATCATGATATTGGAGAGTTCTATGAGAGCAGCCTATCCACACCTACCAGTTGAGCAAGCAGAGAAACAGGATATTCTGATGGTAAACACAGGAGGTTTGGAAGCAGATGTATCCTAATGAACTACGCTCTGGTCTTGAGATACCTACAAGTGTCAGACCTGAGGAAATCATGAGGTCTCTCGAAATTGGTCATGGATACAAATGGACAGTTCTAACTCGACAACCAATACTAATAGCTCACGGAAATCCAACTCTTGGAAATATGCCAGAGTTGTTAATGACTGGAAACCGTTCAATTGTCGTTGCTGGTGGAAACCCTGCATATGTTGAACGTCTCAGACAAGTTCTAGATATGCTGCAAAGGCACTCTCATCGTCTTGTTGTAAGACAGGAGGGTGTGTAAAATGGGTAGACGTTTGATTTTAGGTACGAAACCTGAAGTCGATCCCCTCCAACAGATATCAGAATCTAAAGGCACCATTACAGCGGGAACTGAGATTCGATGGGAGGAGAGAGGAGTTGGTCTCCCTCTCGCTCACTTGCTCTTTGTTTCAATGATAGCAATTGTAATCGGGCTCTACATTCCTGTGACAGCTACAATTGTGTCCATAGTACTTCTCCTTGTTCATTTCTTTTCACCAAAGCTCAGAGATACAAGGGAGATAAACACAATTCTTCAAGAATGGAAAGAAGTTCCAGCAGGAGACCTATCCACTCTAGTTGACTCTGAGAGTTTAGAAATCAGGGGAGCTGGAGGGACTCGTCATTCCATAGGTCTAGATCTTGGTTGCGCTTGTCCGAACCTCTTGGGTAATGTTAGTTCATTGGTTAGAGCTTTGGATACCTCCTGTGGTTTCTGTCTCTCTGTAACAATGAAACCAGAAAAAATCACAAAGGCGATGAATGGAGAGAAAATCTCTGACATCTTGGAGGGTTATCTTAATGCACTATCAAAGGGCGATCTAGATGCATATGTCCGTGCACGTAGTGGACTCTGGGTTTCACATACGACGATTGTAGGTCACATGCGTGACATCACACACACTGAATCTTTTGAATCTGCAGTGAGAGCTTCAATTCCTGAGAGAGCGTGGAAGAGAGTCAAACCTGAATTTCTTCAGTCACGAATGAAGCAACATCAAATTGATCGACAGAGTGGATGGTTCTATGCCGCGGGTTCAGAATTATCAGAGTGGCTGGTGCAACTACGAAGTGAGTTGGCCGCAGAGGTGGGAAGTAATATACCAGGTCAGTTCATAGCACCTATCCGTGCGAGACCAGATGATTATCGATTAGGAGTTACTCTGAATCCTGACACCCTACAGACTGGACCTCCAGCAGGAATGTCTCATCAAGATCTTTCAACTGGAACTCTTGTCTGCGGTGGAACAGATGAATCACGATTACGAGTATTGACGTTGCTTATGGATAAACTCCTGAAGGCCGGAAAACGTGTTCTGCTGATTACAAAACACAAGACAAGAGCTGCTCTTGTTGGACTCACAGAATCATCAGTCCATCTCGAGCTGGGAAAAGACCTTGTTTTAAATCCTGTAGATCCTGAGGGAATCCCACGAAATGAATATGTGCCATTGCTAATCTCAACAATGGAAGTCGTATCAGGATTTGATATGAGGGGAGCAGCAGAGCTAGAGGTAGCTGTTTCAAGAGCTGTTTCCCTTGGAAACGCAACACTTGCGGATATTCGTTTGACTCCGGATTTTGAAGATCCCTCTATTTCACCAGATGATAGAGACACTCGGACTCCAAATATTTCAAAGAAAACTGCTATAGGTATGGAAGCAATTCGATCCCTTCACCTAGGACCTGGGGCTCGAGCATTCTATGGGACTCAAACTGTGCCAATTCGAAGACTTACGGATCCATCTCTAACAATCGTTTCAGTTTCACTAGGTTCTATTGGACTTGACAGCTTTGCATGGAATCTCATTTGCTTGAAGCTTGGAGGTTTGATTCCAGATCCAAATCTTGTGGTTATACTGGAAGAAGCTGAGAATATGAGAGTCCGAAATCGGCGATACATGAAACACGATGCACTCTCAGAAAGGTTACTCAAGAGTCTGAAAAAGAGAGGTCCAGTGATACTGACACTTGAGCACCCCGCAGATATGACTCCTGGCACAATAGGTGTACTTGCAGCTTGTATATCACTGAGACTTAGAGAATCAGCAGACATTCACTATGCAGCAGACTTACTCGGGCTGAATGTAATAACCACAGGAATGCACACTAAAGCCAGGATATCTCCTCGTGAATCCTCATTCCTTAGAATAATGGACAATGAAACAGCACTATTAGTTCACGATGGAACAGAAACCTGTCAACCAATAAAATTGGATTCTTTACCTGACATTAAAACTGATAATAGCGAGGACATGTCTCTACGCATTGGTCAGTTTGTTCCAGACGAAGCACAGAGTCAACCTCTATATGAAAGAACTCTACTAGATAGGGTCACCGGAGGAAATCGAAACCTTGCCATCCGTGTTCTCAAACTACTTGAAAGATATGAGCCTCTTACTGAAGAGGCAGTCCGAAGGTTTGTCATAGCGAATGGTAGCGAACCCAATCCAGATGTGGAAGGAGTTTTGGCTCGCTTAGAGCACGCAAGTA
>PJET01000206.1 GCA_002825515.1 Candidatus Thorarchaeota archaeon MP11T_1
TCCAAGTATCTGGCTGGACTCCAAAGACTGAAATTGAACGATTTATGTTGTCTCCTCCACCATAAGCGTAAGCATTCCAATATTGAACATACCCTGAAACTTGAAGCACAGGACTAACATGTGCAATTCCCTCCACCTCAGTGATGTTCTGTACCAAGTCCATTGTTACATTACTTAATGTTGGATCGACTTCCACCATTATGTCTGCTCCTGTTTCGAAGTAAAACACATGTTTCATGTGCGTATTTCCAGTTGTTGCAGAAAGAGAAGCAAATAGACCTGCAGTGAAGACCATCGCAATAAACATCGTTCCTATTGCTTCAGATTTTTTGAACATCCTTGAAGTTCTGGAAATTAGGCGTGTGCCCACAACCAATGAAGGTCTACGAATCTTGGAAAGTATTTTTGATTTAATCGTCGATGTACTTCTAGACAGCAATCGAGTAAAAGAATAAAGAAAGATGGCCATCACAGGTATAATCGTTGCAGCAAAAAATGTTGATGCCATTGCTGTTAATCCACCAAATGCAAACATGAACATCAGTAGCATCAATAAATATCCAAATATGCCAACGACTAGCATGTCTATGGCTGGATTTCCCATCTTCTCTGACTCAGTGAGAATCTCTCCCTCTAGAACACTGTGGGCTTCTGTGGGAGTCATGAGCAGAGCTTTCACTGCAGAAGGCAAAGCAACAATTAGTCCTACTATGAATGAGAAGGAAAATACAATGATGATTGCCATGGGTTCCAGAAGCAGTGTGAAACCAGAGAGCTGTTCAAAACTGAAAACCAATAATTCCCTGACCGAACCTGACAGAACCGCAGAAAGTAATCCTGTAGCTATAGCTCCTAAACTTCCAACGAATCCAGTGGTTATTGCACTACTTAATACCCAAAAGAACGCCTGTAGTCCTGATGAACCTCTAGTTTTGATTGTACCGACGTCTCTGCGTTGCTCATCAGCTAAAAGCTTGGAGTTGTACTGAATAAGCATCATGCCCATAATTATTGATGGAATTGAAAATGCAATAGCAACAGCTCTTACACTCATCGACCATACCGCAAATTCGTACACTGCATCCTGTAGTCTAAACGAATCATAACTAATGATCCCAAATGGTAATGTTTCCTGTTCAATTTGCTTCTTGATATTCGAAAGGGTTTCAATCATCGTTTGTGCATCATTTTGTACAATGCCAGCTCTGTCAAACTTGACCCATATCCTATTTTGAATTCCATAATATTCTTCATGCGGCAATAAATCAAATGTCGACTCAAGGGTCGCTGCAGTCGTGATTAATTGGAGATACGTTACTTCGGGCTGCCCCCAGTATGGTTGGTACATGTATATATTCGAGATGAAAGTTCCTACAATTATAAACGACTTTTCCACTTCTATCTCAGACCAATTGCCATCAGACCAGTCCTCAATAGTGATTGATAATGAATAATTCCCACCTATTTCAAGGCCCTCTGATATAAATAGACTCTTTTCCACGAGACACGAATCATTATCATAGCTGAGTGTGCCAGATACTAACTCTATAGCTTCAGGAAACGTGTTAAAGACAGTTTGATTGATACCAAGAAATCCCTTTCTAATGTATCGATAATCCTCTCCATACCAATCATAGATATTCACAAATGTGAGTGGCTCAGTAGATATCACATAATCCTGTGACTCCACCGTGTTTCTTATGTCATCTACTGTCATTGAGTTAGGATCTGAGAAATTCTGAAGATAGAATGGAGTACCAAAGGACACTTCCATATCGATTGGAACATCAGCTGTCATATCATTTAGAACGGTAGGTGCAGTAGAGTCCATATAGAACAGAATGCCCCCAAGTACTCCGCTTGAAAGTGAGAATATCAAAAGTGTTGTGAGGACTTCTGGAGCTCTTGCTGATAATCGTGCGAAAAGGAACATCTACACATCACCTCCATATGGTGCTGCTTCTGCCCAAGTCGCATTCAGTGTCGAGGCAAGATTGATTCGTGATCCAAAAACAGCAGCGATACCGATGAAGATTACCACTGAAACAATGAAGAATGCTAGAACCTCAACAATAGTAAGCCATGGAATAACTGGAAATATTGCCACAGGATAGATTGAGTACCAGGAAGCCATGCCACTTGATGTTGACGCGATTGATGTTGCCAGATATAGAGGTCCATAGACAAATAGAACTACCAAACTAAATAACATTAGCACAAGCATTTCGGCTCCTTGTGCCCTAATAATTAATCCAATATCCGCACCATTTGAACGGAGCAATGCTATCTCTCTTCTCCTTTCTCGAACACCTTCTAGGGCATAGACTGCAAATGCTCCCATAATTGTACCAATTGTAAGAACAGTACTCATTGTGTCGATGGATCTGTCCATATGGTATGATACTTGGTTCAGATACTCATCAGTCCTTGATATAACCGAATCCCAAAGGCCTTCATGGAGTACCTGCATACCTCCTAGTTCCAATAGCTCATTAGCAATGATAGATGCGTTTGCTCCCTCTTCTGTAGCTACGCAGAGAAATGAATAAGTTTCATTGACAATACTGAAGTGGGTGCCTAAATAATCTCGATTCACTAGAACCCTTTGCTGACCCACTATCTGGTAAAACCAGGGTATGTATGGATATGGTGTATATGGGATCATATCATAGTAGAACCAAGGGTCTCGTTTTGGCATCTCAGGTAGGGAATTGACTACTCCAACGATTCTGAATGAAATTGGAGTTGTATCTTCATATAGTTGAGTTGCACGTAGTATATCTCCAACCTCTAAATTAAAATCTTCAGCAATATCTGATGAAATGATTGCTCCATCTGGAATTGAAGCGAGAGACTCTATCATTTCAGCCATTTCTGAGTTATTCAATCTACTACCAAGGTAATAATAACCAATTTCTGAATACTCCGTTGGATTCACGGCAAGAAAGGTATTTTGTCCTTCATACCCGCTAGTTAGGAACAACTCAATCTCAGAAACCAATGATGCTGATACAACTTGATCGTGATTTGTTACATTGGTAATGAAATCGTCCCAAAGAGCGTATTGTGATTCATCAAGAGCAAAAGTAAGGTCTGATCCAACACTAAGCCTTGACTGGTATTCTATTGTCACTGGTAAGGAGGCATCAATGACTGCACTGTTCCACGATAGGCAAATCGCTAAAACCAATACCATTGCTGCAGCCCCACCTGAAGATGCTCCCTTTCCAATCCTTCGAATGCCTATTGATGCTGAGATTTGGCCAACCAATTTTGCCATATATTTAGAGATAATATTTGCACCCCTTCTAAGTAACTTGATAGAAAGGCTGGCCACCCCGAGGAAAAGCGGAAGTGGAACAATAGGAAGAATAAGACCAAGAATAGGGTCTGAGCTAACAGTTGCTCCTCCTGTTGTGAGAGTAAGTAGAAGTAAACTAGCAATAACAACAACAAGCAGATCCCATCTGATGAAATTGAATCCTCTCACTATCTTTGCTATTTTTCCAGTGTTTTCATCAACGGATTTCTTAGTTGAGTAAATAACCCGATACCCTCCCAGTGTAAATAAGGGCAAGACTATTCCAACAGCTACTGAGATTAACAATGATTCAATGGAAACAAGAAGTGGTTCAGTAATCATCAGTTCGAAGTTGAACTGAAAATATCCAGTTGACGATATAGCTACTCTACTAACTAGAATTCCTATGATAATGCCAAAAATACAAGAGAGTATAGAAAGGATAATGATTTCTCGATTTACTATCTTGTCTAGGTCTCCTGTTGATGCTCCTCGTGAGTAAAGAACTGAGGCTTCGTATCTTCTTTCATTCACATTATGCCTTATCGCCAAAAAAGTAACAAAAACAATGAGGACAATTATGGCAGAGGACCTAATTAATTGATTAATCCTAGCCATTTGAATCCACATCATATAGTAATTTATTGCATCTGCAATATGGTTTGCCACCCAAAATCTAGATGTCCATGGATTTTGTGGATCATAGTTGGGGTCTAATTCACGAACTGCCTGGGATATTCCATTAACATACGCAAGAGAACCTCCTGCGTTAAAGGGAGTAACTCTTGATCTATCTATATCAATATACACCTGGTAGTCTGGATATTGCATTATTTCAGGATGTACCATAGCTATACTTTCATAATCCCAGATATATGGGCTAGATACATCTTCGTCACCATGTTTGTAGATTCCTATTATTTCGACCTCTTGGAGGTCATCGTACCAATATGCAGAGAAATTTACAATTTCTCCAATCCTGATATCATAGAATTGGGCAATGTAATTGCTGACTGCAATCTGTGAACTGTTGTCTTCTGGAAGTGCACCATCAACAAGAGTAATGTAATCTGAAAATGTGTCCATGAACTCTTGGTCAGGTGCGATGACCCGTCCGTATATGTAATCCAGCCATGAATCATATGTACTATTTACCCAGTATTCAAAGCCTCCACTAGCTATTTGAAGCGCTGCAGCTTTTGTTACGCCATCTATGCTCCTAATACCATTAACATAATTTTCTATAGTATCTCCCTCAGCAGACATCGCAATCGGGCCAACATCTGCCATATTGTTATCCCATTCATAGATTGAGTATGAATCAACATATACTGTGATGCCCATTGCCATTGCTGAGGCAAGAAGAAAACAAAGAAGAGTGACTCCCTTTCGTCGCAGACTATGAAATGCCTCATAACCAGTAGGCACAGCAGCCATCTACTTCTGCCTCCCTTATAGATTCTCTATCATACCATCACGCATTCTATAGATATGGTCCATCTTCTCACCAACCTCAGGGTCGTGAGTAACTGTAACTAGCGTTCCACCCTCACCTTTAGTCAGGGACACAAGTATTTCCAAAATCTCTTTCCCTGTGCTATAGTCCAAATCCCCAGTGGGTTCATCTGCAAGGACAATCACCGAACTTGTCGTACCTGAAGGTTTAGCAAGAGCTCTCGCTATTGCTACGCGCTGCTGTTCTCCACCTGACAATTCATCTGGTCGATGATCAGCTCTCTCTGTTAGGCCAACCAGAGAAAGTAAATGGTCAACGCGATCTTTACGTTCGTCTTCCTCCACTCCACCAATAAGTAGAGGAAGTTCCACATTCTCATAGGCTGAAAGAACTGGAAGTAGATTGAAGAATTGAAAAACGTAGCTAATTTTGCTTCGGCGAACTTTCGTGAGTTCACTCTCATCCATATTTGTAATATCTACGCCATCTAGGACTACATTCCCGTATGTAGGTCTATCAAGCGCACCAATCAGATTCAAGAGAGTTGTCTTGCCTGAACCCGAGGGTCCCATGATGCCAATTGCGCTGCCTCTTTTGATTTTAAGTGAAACGCCTCTCAGAGCATGAACTTCAATTTCACCCATCTTGTAGATACGCGAAACTTCATTCAAGTCAACGATTACATCATTATTCAAGTCTACCCACTCCGGAGCCTTTCTCGTGATGGCTAAGCTGAATCTGAAGACTAATAAATTACTCCTTTGAAGTATCAAAAATTGCACTAATAGTAATGATCCAAAAATTATCTGCGCACATGCAACCAGTAATTAATTGATTTCTTCAGATTTTGCGTACAACATCAGAAACTTTAAGACTACTCGTGACTTATTTGGTCATAGAATAGCTAGAGGTGTAGCTAACATTGTCTGAAGAGATAATGGCGCGTAAATACGAATTCTTCAGTTGGCAAGGATTCATAGTGGGCGCTATTGTCATGACTATTTCGCTTGTTGTCCAATCATTCATCAGCTTCGAAATTGTTTGGACAGAGCGTACAGTTGGCTATGCTCTATACATCGCATTCTCAGCATTTGTCGTTGGAATAGCATCCGGAGGAGTGCTGGTCTATCTTTTCCCTCCAGATCAGGATGTGATTGGGATTGCAGGTTTAGGCAGTGATGATGTTACCCAACATCTATCACTAATCCTAGTAATTCTCGCATTAGTACAACCTATCTTCACTGGTTTCGTATTCTTCTACGAATATTTTGGCACAGATCAATTAATCTTCATCTGGGTAATGCTCGGATTTGCTGCGCCAAGTCTGGGATTAACAGTTGCTATGTTTGAACGATCTCGAGCTATCGGAGAGGATCTTAAAGTCTACTTCTCAGTTAATGAAAGACTCGACATGTCAAGCTTGGATTGGCTTCATGCATTTGGTCCTCGAACTGCAACCTATCGAATGGGTATGTTAGAGAGTGCAGCAAGGAGAGTTGAAGGACTGCGAATTTCGGGTCACGAGATAGTAAGAGAACACAGTCGTTTTGCCGTCAATCAATAAAATCAGTTAGCATGTTTCTTTCTCTTATGAACCTCCAGACCAAGTTCATTCCATGCTATCCAGTTGCATTTCAAACATGTATAGGATGTACTCCCAAGACCAAAACGCGGCGGAGGTCTTTCTTCAAGCTGATATATGGTGCCACCGTAACCACTTCTCTTCGCTGAAATAACTTTGAATCTCTTCTTGAAACAATCTGTACAGATATTTACATTCTTTCTTGTATCATTTGCAAAAGTATCTTCGAGGCTCTTTGCAGGTTTGATTGGATCTACTACTTTACCACAACTTTCACAGTAATCTTCCGACGTAATCACCACGTTGTTTGTTAAGGGCATCATTATGTTTAGTGATTAGCTATATGCTGATGTTTGTCCACTATATGAATTCTCTGAGTTGATTCTTGTAGTTGTCGATAGAAGGGGTCATGTCATATCGTATTTTCAAACAATTGTGCTGCTGTTGTAAAGACTTCTTCAACTCCTTCTCCAGTCACACAAGATGTTTCAAGAAATGCCACAGTGTGAAGGACATCTTCCTGACCATACCGCTGAGCCAATTCCTCAGCAAACTTGAACCCTTCATCATATCCAACTGGTTCGTCTCCAGAATCTTCACCAGTTTCTGATCTGAGATCAATTTTGTTGCCGACTATTACTATAGGCGGCATTGATTCGGTTGATAATGTAGCTTCTCGCAACCAAAAGTCAATGCTCTCGAAACTCCATCTATCCGATGCAGAATATACTACTATTAAAACCTGTGAGCCTTTGTAAAACTCCTTTCTTTGCACTTTTGCTTTCACAGCAAGATCAAATGACCATACTCTCAAATCGATACGATGACTGCTACCCT
>PJET01000207.1 GCA_002825515.1 Candidatus Thorarchaeota archaeon MP11T_1
TTGAGAGGAACTGGTTAGCCAACATTGTTGTAGTTGGGTATGATCAATCTTTGATTGATGAACTAATTCTTCTTCAGGGATTGCCCACAGTCAGATACTATGCGACAGATAATGTCGAAATTATATACAATATTGATTATGACATTCATTTTGCAGATGCAAATTATTTTGGTGATCTTCACGAGGTAATGCTAGAAAATTCAATCAATGGGACTGGAACAGGAACTAGGCTTGATGAGAGCGCACTCATATATCAAAAGAATCACCTAGATGAACCTCAGAGGATATTCTATCCTCGAGATGGTCGCGCTATTGATGGGTATGTTGTCGAAGATTGGCTGGAAGCGAATCCTTTCGTAACTCCACCAAGCCTTGGATATACTCTCTACCTCGTGAATTTTTCTGAGTTCGATAGTACAGACCACAGCATCGAACATTGGTATGACTACTATCCAGCTGATCCTGATACAGGAGAAGAACAAGATTGGTTTCGATTAGAATGGGATAACGAACTCAATCCCAACGTTACAATGGACTATCCTTACTTTGGTGGACGATATAACACCTATATTGTCGACCCAAGTGCACATCAATGGTATCTGAAGTGGTGTAGGATTTGGTGGAGTGAAGAAATTGGCACCGAGTATGATTTTTGGACCCAAGACCTAGAGGACATTGTGGGGTCTCTTAACCTTTCAATTCCTGCAGATGTTAGTACTCTCAACGTCTATTTGAGAGAGTGCATATGGGACCCAATCACACAACTCTTTTTCCCATATCAACATCAGCCTGCGAAATATGTCAATTCTGGTAATCTGAAAGCGCTCGTATTTTGCATGGATGTTGCAATTGGAACCTCTGTAGATAGTCTAGAATGGGTCACAGACGCAGAAATGCAGAAAGCCCATCTTGAAGAGCTCTATCCCTTTATTCAATGGACAGTTGATGTCGAGTACCTTGATATCGATGAAGAATCTACTTGGGAAAATCTGTTTTGGACCTATGCTACAGTTGAACCTGATGGTACAACAGTTGCTGATGGTGGAGCTATGTTTGGTGCTATCTATAACGTTATGCGACCTCTATATGTTGCAGATGATGAGAACATCAATGTATTCGGGGTCGTATTCATTAAGAAGCAAATGGAAATGCATGTGTACGGGCGTACATACACAGGGCTGGGTGGTAGCGGTCAAACGGTAATTTGGAAATCATGGGAGCGATATTATCGCCCTGATGGGGTGACACCGAAAGATGGGATTTCTTCAGTGCAACTCCATGAAACTATGCATGCAATTGGATTTCATCACTCTTGGCAACACGAATATTATTCAAGTGATTTCTATTGGGGTCCAATGGGCTATTTTGCATATCATAATGGCACATCCACTTTTGATAAGAACTGGGTGCAAGGAACATACTTAGACCAAATGGAAGCCATTCTTTGGGATGAATTGCTATCTAGACCACATGCTACCGTCGATCGACCTGAAACTGAATTTGCAGAACAACGTGCTTATGACGCTTTTACCAAGGCCAGAGAGTATTATAATGAAATGGAGTGGATGGCGGCACATGAAGCACTTCTACAAGCAAGAGACTGGATTACACGTGTCTATTCCTCTATAGAGGATGCAACGCCTCCTGTTATTCATGAATGGAGCACAATACCTCAAGATATTGACTCTGATGAGTTCCTGGTTTGGGCCCATGTTACAGACGACCTCTCTGGTTTAGAAAATGTGACTACTTATGTTCAGGTCGATAATGGAATCATCCAAACATATTCGATGTCACAGAATGGCGCTAATTGGACCGTACTAGTGCCCGCACAAGATTTCTACTCAAATCTATCATTGTGGATCATTGCTTGGGATTGGGGTATGAACATGGCTAGAGGCAGTACAATCTCTCTGATACACGCTCCCCCGGATTGGCTATTTCCATTAGTCGTCACTATAAGTACTGCTGCAGTCGTTATTGTGGTTGGCGTCTATGTTTTACGACGTCGTGAGTAAAATGCTTCACCATATGTATTGATGATACAAATCATATAGTTTCGAAAATTCGAAAGACCTGACGATTTCTATATGCTACATCCATTCATATACACGTAAATTACTAAACAATTTACCAGTCGACTTGGTCGAGTTCATACTCATCTAGGAGATTTTAGTATGAAATTGAAGAAGAACTTGAGCCTATTTTTGGTTATGACATCACTCATTCTGAGTTTTGGTGCGATTGGAGCAAATAATAACTTCCAGCAATCTACTGCTCCAGGTTCAGAATTGGTTGACATAGGAAATGGTCAATACATAGAAGTAGGCCCCAATGAAGTTCTTGAAACTATTTCACTCTCAGAAATCCCAACAACTCTTCTAGGTGAAGGTTCACCGTTAGTTGTTTCAGAGTATGGACAACGAACCAATCATTTCGATGATCTTGAGTTAACAT
The DNA here is from genome assembly GCA_002825515.1 of Candidatus Thorarchaeota archaeon MP11T_1. Next base: position 2,458 of record PJET01000207.1, read on the forward strand.
ATTATCCGACAAATACGACAACAACGCAGATGGTTTCAGTCCCATTGGGTCCTCTATGGGAAGGCACTGACATGTTTGTTAATGTTAGTGATCTTCAAGAGAATCGAACATACCTTACAAATCCTGGATTCGATTCAACAGCAGATTGGACTCTTGGAACAGATGATGTCGGGACTCACACTAATCCGATGGATTCTCAAATAACTGGAGGATACGTTAGCTTCTCGATGGAGGGCGTATTAGATGGCGGCTACTATCGACATGATCTTGGCGACAGAATGTATGCCGAACAAAGTGTCAATACCAATCGTGGGGAAGTCACATGGGTAGGTGTTTCACTTGATTACTGGGTAGACGATGCTTGGGGAGGTCTACCAATTGGATTTTGGGAACTCTATGCTCAAGTTGGTCATGATGATGATGTAGATAATCATCTATGGAACATACAGTTTAGCGACGTTCTCGCTCAGATAACATGGTATTCCACTGGTTTGGTCGAAGCTGACCCATCACTGATCACTTCATCTAATTTCATCTTGCAGATTGGTATGAGAACAACTCGGTCATTTGGTAGTAATCCACAACTATATCCTGAAGTCAGAATGGACAACGTTAGGATATTCATTAAATCACGTGTGCAACCAAGTCAAGTCAATTTAGAAATGAATGGGCTACCTGTTTCTAATGTCACAGATGGATTCAGTTGGTTGTGGAGTTTGGGCACTGTTCAAGAATCCGCAATTTCTCCATGGAGTGGAAGTGCAGTCAACGCCACCTTCAGTTGGACTCCGACTCCAGTCAATCCTGATCCTAACTTCGATATTCGTGTCACATTTTCTGTCGATATGACAGTCTATGCAAGAAAAGTGGGGCAATCCTCTCTGTATGAAGCAGATGTGCAAAGTTTTGGAGCTCAATATTCAGTATCAAATTCGAGTCAGGTGCAATGGTTAACGTATTATTATATTGCAGTTCCAAATGGTTATTCAGATTACTTCTATTTCAATGCAAGTAAATCAGACACGCTTATAGTTGATATGGTTTCTCAACCTCGGTTTCCGAGCGTAAACTTTCCTTATTGGTCTACTACAGCAACAAGTCTAAACATTTCAGTATACGAGGGTGTTGTTGGCACATACCAGAACGGATTTTGGAAGATCACTGGACATTCAGGAAATATCATACAAGACCTTAGAATGTCGAGTGGGGCTACCTGGGTTACAACTAATACCTACCGCGCAAATGATAATGTTCGCTTTCGAGCATATCTTGATTCGGTTTACAATGGAGCTATTGTTACATTCAAAGTATATGATACAATGGGTGCAGTCTGGACTTCTTTGAATGCAGTGGTATCTTCTGGAATTGCTGAAACAACAGATCTGAATTTGGATCCGTACCTGGCAGAAGTTGGAGGATGGAAAGTACAGGCTTTTGTCAATGACTCTATTTCTGGATCTCCTGTAGAAAATATCGGATTTTACTCGCGATCTTTTTCGATAGATCACGGATCTGATATGTACATAGCCTATCCAAGACAATCCATTCTTACATGGGAACGGAATCTCACATATGGTCAAGACATGCTTTTACAAATTGGAGTGAATGATTCTGATAATGGTCTTCTCTTACCAGGAGGCTCTGCTACTTATAATTGGACAACAGGAACACATCCTCTGAATGATATGGGAACTGGAGAATATAGTGTAGTTTTGAACACTGCAGACCTTGGACTTCCTGGACGATACGTGATTAGTATAACTTGGAGTAAATCGAATTATGACTCGCTCCTCAGGTATTTTGTAATCAATGTCGTTGAGGAAACGACTCTTCAATCTGCAAGTGCCCCAGGAGTTCAAGTTCCTCGTGGCGATAACGCGATCCTCGAACTATTTTTTGCAGATTCAGAAGGGTCTGGAATTGAGAGTGCCGCGCTCTTTTGTAATTGGACTGATTCATCATATTCAATTGATCCTGTGATTGGAGAGCCTGGTAATTACACACTTACTATAACCACAAATAACTCGAATCTCGGTACATACGCTATTGTTGTGACTGCCCAGAAAGATTACTACACAACTTCGCAGATTCTTCTTTTCGTTGAGGTCCGACAGATTTTCACATCTGTTTCTGTTTCTCAAAGTATCCTTGCATTGCCAGTGGGATATGAAGAAACTATTACATTGACTTATTGGGATACTGACCATGATTTACCTATTTCCGGTGCTGAGAGTTCAATCTCATGCAACTGGACAGATTACTCAGTCGTTATGAGTTCTCCTGGCGAGTATGAAATTACCTTTAGTTCTCTTGATTCAGATCCTATTCAAGATTACACGGTTATTTTTGATGTAAGCCGTTTTGCATACCAGAATCATACATTTGACATTGGTATTAACATCATAACCCATTTGACATCTTTCTCTTTAGACAATCCTATTGAGCCAACTCCGTATACCGGTCAAATAACCATCTATGTTCTCTATTATGATATCACTACCTCATCTGGTATTGTGGGTAGCGATGTTCTAATCTATGCTGATGCAGTAGGAGTTCCTTCTCTCCAATTCACTGTAGTTAATGGGACTGCGCAAGGGCAATACATCATAAGAATCAGAGCTGATCAGTGGGGTTCAATCGGTTGGAAGGACATCACTATTTTCGCGAACTGGACTGGTCCACAACCAAAACATGACAATAAGGTTCTAAATGTACGAGCTAGGGTTGCTGGAAGTCCAACAGACTTGTATGTTGGTACAAATCCAATCGCGACACCATATGGTGAGAATATCACATTCTCTATCGTCTATTGGGATATCAGCAATAGTACCGGAATTTCAAACAGTACGGGTACTTATCCACTCAATGTTTTCTTGTTCGTAGAGGTCATGACACCTGGTCAAACCCTAACGCAAGATCTAATGGTTATTTCTGAACTAGGAAATGGTGAATATCAGATTACCTTTGATACAGACTATCTAAGTGGTTTAGTAGGATGCCAACTCCGGATCTATGCAAATTGGACTAGCGGTCAGCTTCCTCTTTATGAAAATAGAACACTGGCGATTATAGTATACACTCGCTATCGACAAACGAGTGTCTTATGGAATCCATTACCAACCACTCCATATGGTAATAACGTTAATTTGACATTTTCCTACATTGACGTACTATCAGGTTTGAAAATACCCGATGATGCAAAACTGAATTACCAAGTTCAAGAAGCGGGACTTGTTCTGAGTTCGACCTACTTGAGTGGTACTCAACAGTTTGTGCTAACGCTTGATACAACATGGTGGAACAACGTCGGCACCTACACATTCCACCTAGATGTGACATGGTCTGGGTCTCCATTCTATCAGAACCGAACGAATATTCCAATCTCGATTACAATTCGTAACAGGTACACTACCCTTGAACACGGGCCGTACACGACAATTCAATATGGAAACAATTTGGTCATTCTCTTTACATATCGTGACCTCGACGGTCAATCTTTGTTGAGCACTGGGTCACTAGCTCTTGATGCATCACTCTTTGGTTCGTATGGTGTAGTCAACAATTTTGATGGGACATATACAGTTACTCTCAACACAACCGCATTCCCATCACTGGGCACTTTCACTGTTAATGCTTCAATAACATATACAGGTTCTAACTTTTGCTATGATGCCAACGATTTCTTCTATCTGACACTCATTCAAAGAAGAACCCAATTGACAAGTGAAACTCCAGATTTAGCAGTATTCTTAGAAGAAGCAGTGATAGTAGTATCATATATTGATGATAATACCTATGCAGCCATTCTTGGTGCAACAATTACCGCGACTTGCGTAAATGCAACACTTCAGTTAGGGACTAATTATTGGGTAGACGCTCTTCCAAGTGGGGACTACCAAATTAGAATTTCCACACTTGCTCTTGGCAACTTTGGCCAATATACTATCACTATATCTGCTAGTAAAGCTGGCTCACCATTTTATCGAAGTAGGGTGATAGATGTATCAATTGATGTAGTTAGAAGGTACGCAACTATCTCAGTTACTCGTTCTCCATTAACTACATCGTTTCTTGAGAATGTTGAATTCCAAGTGACTGTAGTCGATGATGTTAATGGTACTAGGATACCTCTTGACAAGTCTGTACTTATATTAACACATGGAGGAGGTACCTTAATTCTTGACTCCGAGTACACATTAACAGGTCAGAATGGTTTCTATTTGATATCCTTCAACTCGACGCTACTAACTTCTCAATTAGAGGATGCCTATCCAATCAGTGTCCTCTTCTATTGGGGCGATTCGACACCTTACTATGAAAACTCAACTGTTACTACTGAAGTCACGATTTCAACAAGATTCACTCAAGCATCGGTCCTTTCAACTCCTCCAGCATATTACTTCTTCAATATCAGCACTTTGATCTATTACAGCGATTATCTGACTGGAAATGGTATTCCTGGAGCTGATCTCTCGATTGATTGTGTTAACTCTACGACTTTCACTAGCTGGATAGTCGATCAAGGGGACGGTCGATATCAGATTCTTGTGGATACAACAACACTATCTGGACTAGGGAAGTATTTCTTCAGTGTGAATTTAACATGGTATGGAACTCCATTCTACACAAATGTAACTAGTCTGAATTTTGCAGGGGTCGTAAATTCGGTGTCCACCACACTCAGCTTTAAACTTCCTGCTGGTGTAAC
>PJET01000208.1 GCA_002825515.1 Candidatus Thorarchaeota archaeon MP11T_1
TTCTGAAGAAAAAATGCTTTTCACTATTCGCCTGTACGTATTATCTATTTTTTGAGCTTAGACCAAATCAATCCAAAATCCAAATGTCTGAGGATTAACAAACAGAAGAGAGGAGCTGTTTCTTGGCACATTTTCCCATGTCTTGTGTTTTTCCAATCATGTTCTAGGTCCTAGGGGCATTTTCTTTATGTGTAATTTGTAATAGTAATACTTATTACAATATGTGTGTAATATTTACTATCTCTAAAATAAATTGTGGAGAGAGCTGCATTAGCATCAGAGAAAGAGGATGTGAAACAGAATGCAAGAAAACAAGAATAACAAGAGGCTTAGTCTTGGACTGTGGGCAAGAATCAAGCAGATATCTTATTCGCAACAACATCTGAGGTTGTTACTCGCTAAACATTTCCGGATATCTTTAGGTGTGCTTCTTGCAGTTACACTGTTACTACCATTACTTTGGATCCCTGGATTGGTGATACTAATTCTGCCATCAGAGGTGTATCTACTTGACTGGTGGTACTCACAGTACAAGGAGGTTCTTGCAAATAAATCGCTATTTGACAAATCTAGTGAATCTGAGTATGATTTCGAAGAGGCTGAAGGTAAGCGTGATGTCATATCACGAAGTAGACATTTGGAATTCGCAAGATAGTCATTCAATCTCGTGTCGGATGGGAGCGTTTAGCTCCCTTTCCATTATTTTGTCTTTAAACAGTATGGACTTCAAAGTAAAGCAAAGAATGTGGGGAGTACTTCTCTCTCCATTCCTTTTGCATGTTATCTGGCTCTGTTACCCAGCCTCTAACATCTACTTCAGCATCGCCAAACCTTGTGAAATTTAGGTGTTCTGCAACATAGACATGATCGTAGTCACCTTCTTGTTGACCATTACAACTTCTATACGTGAGATCATGTGACTTCATTAATCGACGCATGTTGTATTTTTTGCATTCCTCATCATCCCATTTGCGAATCTCAGTATATGCATCTATACTCTTGCCATATGGATGGTTCATTCCCATGGTTTCGAGGTCGCCAAGGAAAATATAGTTCACTTTAGCGTCCCCTTGCTCCCACGCCAGTTTGTCTAAACGTTCACGATACTTGAACGCCCTTTGCATCATCTCATGACGAAGACCCATTCCTTGAGTAGTCGGTGAACTATCTATGTTCATGAAAAGCATCGGATATAGACTTCCATTATGGATAATTGTCGCTAAGAGACCTGGACTAACATGAGTTGTTCCAGAAGTGAATTCAAGCTTTTGAGTTATGAACGAATCAAGAGAATTTCTGATACCAAGAAGAATCTCTTGGGAACTTTTTCCCTCCGTTATATGAAAAGAATAACCCGGAAAATGTTTCACCATTTCGGTAAAAACTTCTTTGCCGAATACCTCATAAAGAGCAATGATGTCAGCGTCCTGTGATTTTAGAAAAGATACAGCCATATCTATTCGGGCTTTGGGAGACTTGAAATGTTTTACATTCCATGATACCACAGAAAATGCTTTTGTCATGTAAACACTCCTCCTCTTGTAATATTTGATTGTTACACACTGAAATTATAGGACACAATATACCTGTTTCATAATAATTCCATTGATTACTTGATGTTCAAAATCAATAATTTCAGTTACTTTTTGTAATTGAACAATTATAGTTTGTAATCATTATATAATCATTGAAAAGATTGATTAATTTTTCTGCCATGGCACAAAAATAGCAGGTGCAGAAGAGCTATTAAGGCAAGATAAGTTGGACTTTTTTCATGGAAGAAACGAATGTTCTGTTTATATGGAAGCCACGGGAGGAATTAGAAAATTATCTCAGTAAAGGTCTTGATACTCTTGAGAATTTAAATTTGATATTCCCAAAAGAAGAAACAGAAGAAGAGTATCTTAGGCATGCCTCAAAAGCTGACATTGTCGTTGGTTGGCGTCCAACTAAAGAGTTTCTTAATTCTGCAGTAAACCTTAGTTTGTTCATCAACCCAGGGGTTGGGATACAACACCATCTTGAAACATTTAGAGAGCTAACTAAAAAAAAAGAGATTGTATTGGTCAACGGGCATGGCAATACTTACTTCACTGCTCAGCACGCAGTAGCTCTGCTACTTGCTTTAACAAACAAAGTCATCCCTCATCATAATTGGATGGGCAAGGGGCTCTGGAGAAGAGGGGACGATTATGGGAAGTCCAAACCTCTGAGGTACCGAAATATAGGTCTCCTAGGATACGGAGCTGTGAATCAGAAAGTACATAGATTCCTCTCTGGTTTCAACTTAAACTTCTACATTTGCAGAAACAGCTGGCTAGGAAAGAATGACGATCTTCCAACATCTGCAACAAAGTTTGAGGCATCTCAATTAATTGAGTTTCTTCGTGAAATTGACACGCTAATTGTAGCTGTTCCACAAACACCAGAAACTCTTGGACTCATTGGAAAACAGGAACTAGAACTTTTAGGAAATGACGGGATTGTAGTGAACATTTCTCGAGGCCCTGTAATAAATGAAGAGGCTTTGTTTAAGGCACTCTCTGAGAGAACTATTGCTGGTGCCGCTATTGATGTTTGGTATGAGTATCAACCAGAACCAGATGAGGAGGACAGAAAATTCCCGTTTCATTATCCCTTTCATGAACTCGATAATGTTGTTCTATCACCGCACCGAGGAGCATCACCAATGGATGATCTTGAACGTTGGGATGAGGTGATAGAAAATATAACTCGATTTGTTCAAGGGCGAACTGATTTTCTTAACATAGTCAATCTTGAACGTGGCTACTAGATAGTATAGACGATTCGATATATTCAACTCAATTCCAGCGTTTTTCGAAAAGTTCAAAGTATAGATAAATCGCTCAATAACCATGAAGCTAGGTGATATTTACAGAAAGATAGTAGATATGGGAATTGAGGCTGACCCTAGAGGAAGGGAAAGGGTCAACCAGATTCTGGAGAAATCAAAGAAGGACCTAGAGAAGCTTGATGACAAAAAGAAAGAGTTAGCAGATAAGGATATCATCTGGAATCCGTATACGGACTGCAGACTTCTATATGGTGATGAAGACAGAGAAATCAGCAGTTTGCTTTGCGGTATTGACATAGGAACAGGCGAGATTCTTCTTGCAGATACACTTACACAAAAGGGTGAAAGAGTGGATCTGGTACTTGCTCACCATCCACATGGGATTGGGATGTCAAAATTAGACTATGTCATGAATATTCAACCCGAGCAGTGGGCTGCGGTAGGTGTACCTATTGCGCAAGCAGAGTCAGCGATGGCGGCAAGAATGAAAGAAGTGCATTTCAACTTCAAAGCAAGAAACCACACTCAATCGATAGATGCTGCAAAGTTGCTTGACATGCCATTCATGTGCGCACACACACCTGCTGACTCGCTTGGCTATCAGTTCCTTAACAAATATCTGAAGAACAACAATCCAAACACCCTTGGAGACCTTGTTGATTTACTACTTGAAATTCCCGAGTATCAAGAAGCTGAGAAGGTCGGAGCTGGACCTGAGATCTTGGTTGGGAACTCTAATGGGAGCGTAGGAGAGAAGTTTGTATTCTTCACAGGAGGAACATCTGCAGGACCGAAATCGATACCAAAATTAGCTAGTGCAGGAGTAAGCACGATAGTCACAATGCACATGCCTGAAAACCTGAAGAAAGCATGTGAAGAGGAGGGCCTCTATGTAGTAATCGCAGGCCATGATAGCTCAGATTCTATAGGGATGAACTTGATTCTGGATGAGCTCGAAAAAGAAGGCATCAGGTCATTTGCATGTTCAGGTTTTACTCGACATCGAAGGAACTAGGGTCCTATACCAAAAGCTCTGAGAGATTTTCTCAGGGCTCCATTTCTCTTCGAACAGTACTTGATTGCTCACAAGATTCATATGTAGCATATGAGGAGTAGCACACCCGTTGGCAATGTGGCAAGAACTGACAATTGCTTTCAACATCATCGGTGGGCTTGCCCTCTTTATGTATGGTGTGACGCTTCTTCGAGAAACACTGGGGAAGATTTCAGGTAAACGAGTTGTTCAAATTCTAGAAAAGGTCAGTAATAATCCAATCAAGGGAATGGGAGCAGGTACTGCTGCGACATTCATGACGCAAAGTTCGAGCATCACTGTTCTTACTTTGATTGGCTTTGTAAATGCAGGTATGATGACATTTAGACAATCAGTGAATGTCATGCTTGGGTCTGAGATCGGAACTACTGTCACAGCTCAGCTTGTGTCCTTTGATATAGGTTTAGCATTTTGGCCGCTTGTGGCAATCGGATTCTTCATGAAAATGTTCTCAAAGAATGAGAGGGTTCAGCTTATTGGGACAGTTATTTTTAGCCTTGGACTTCTATTTTTGGCAATGGATTTTATGAAAAAAGGAGCTGAACCTCTAACAACAGATTATTTGTTTTTCAGAAATCTCGTCAATGATTATGGTACAATTCCAATTATTGGGATTCTCATTGGTGCTCTTATAGCAGGAATAACACAGAGTAGTTCAGCGACTACGAGTCTAGTTATTGCCATGAGTGCAGCAGGAGCAATTGATCTGGGACCAGGTATTGCATTAGTAATGGGCGCAAATATTGGAACATGCTTTCTGGAACTTTTTGCAGGGATTGGAGCAACTTCGCCAGCAAAAAGAACTGCAATTGCACAAACAATCATTAATGTGGTGGGAGTCGTGATCTTTCTGTTCTTCTTGGACCCATTCGCAAATCTAGTAGCACTAACTGATACTAGTCTCCCACGTCAAATTGCAAATGCCCACACAATATTCAATGTGATTGTGAGTTTCATATTCGTTCCTCTCGTAGGTTTACTTGTTCGGTTTTGTGAATGGTTAATTCCTGATAAAGAAGGAGAAATTATTGGAAAGCACTTCTTTGACGAGGAAATGCTAAATCTACCGCAAGCAGCGTTGCTTGAATCTGAGCGGGAAACACTCAGAACAGCAGAAAAGACCATCGAAATGATTAGTCTTAGCAAGACTGCCCTCCTTAAGAAAGATCTTGAGGATGCTAGAAAGGTCCTAAATCTTGAAGAGGACGTTGATGAGAGATGCAGAAGTACTGAAGATTTTATCGACAAAATCAGAGAAGAGGATCTTAACAAGGACGACATAATTTGGAGAATTAAGTTACTGGCAATACTTACTGATATTGAACGAGTAGGAGACCTAGCTTCAAATATTGCAGAGTTTGTGCTTGACAAATTGAAGAACGGCATCACATTTTCGCAAGAGGGTACAAATGATATTACAGAGATGTTCGATCTTGTTGAGGATACATACTCAACTGCGATTAAATCTTTGAAAACAAGAAACAAAGACTTAGCCAAAGTTGCTGAAAGGCTTGAAGACCAAGTTGACGTTCTTGAAAGGAAACTTAAAGCAGCGCATATAGAGCGTGTTAGAAAAGGAATTTGCGACCCTCAAGCAGATGCAGTCTTTATAGAAACTTTGAGAAATCTTGAGAGGATTGGAGACCACGCAGATAATATAGCATATGATGTGATTACAGATACATGAAGAAGTTCAGTCCTTAGCTTGACTATGCTGTTCTGATTTCTTATGTTCATGACCAATAACACCAGCTTGAGTCATTCGTTTAGGTGAAAGCAAGATATCTAACCAATCTGCATCCAGAAGACCTTCTTCCAAGATAATCTCACGGATAGGTCGACCTGTATCCAATGCTTTTTTCGCAACTCGTGAGGTTGCCTTATATCCCAACACTGGATTCAATGCGGTAACAAGACCTACGCTTCTATGAACGATGTCTAACCCTAGATGGTTTGGTCTTATCCCTTTGATACATTTCTCGGCGAAAATTGGCATCGAATTCTTCAGCACCTTCAGAGCTTGAAAGAAGTTGTATGCGATTACAGGCTCGTATGCATTTAGCTCTAACTGTCCTGCTTGCGCAGCCATTGTGATTACAACATCATGACCAATCACCTGAAATGCAACCTGTGCAATCATTTCTGGAATCACCGGGTTTACTTTACCGGGCATGATCGAAGAACCCGGTTGCACTGGTGGAAGGATTATCTCATGAAACCCTCCAATAGGACCAGAAGAGAGAAGAATGAGGTCTCCAGCAATCTTAGAGAGATTTGTAGCAATTACTCTAAGAAGTCCAGAGGCATGAACAAACTCATCTGCATTCTGGGTGTCGTCAATAAGATTCTCCGAAGTTGTCAGCTCTTCAATGCCTGTTACTTTCCTAAGATGATTTTCTGCTAGTTCGATATACTCAGGGTCAGCATTTAGTGAGGTTCCTATTGCTGTTGCGCCTATATTATGCGTCTTCAGAATGTCGATTGCCCAGCTAATTCTCTGAAGGTCTCTCTTCAATGCTCCAGACCAAGCTCCAAACTCTTGTCCAAGAGTAATCGGAACGGCATCCTGCATCTCAGTCCGACCTAGCTTCAATATATCCTTGAACTCGTCTGCTTTCTCATCGAGGACTTCTATGAGACCTCGAAGATTAGTTGAGAGATCGCGTAGACCATAGATAGTAGCAATTTTGATTGCCGTGGGGTACACATCATTTGTCGACTGAGATAGATTCACATGGTCGAGTGCTGAAATTGGACTCATTGTGTTTCTCGGTTCACCTAGAATCTCATTGGCTCTTGCGGCTAGTACCTCATTAACACACATATTCGTAGATGTTCCAGCACCGCCTTGGAGCATATCAACAACGAATTGATCCTCAAGTTTTCCAGAGATTATTTCATCACAAGCTTGGACAATTGCCTCAGCATACTCGTCGATAATATGTTCAAGGTCATGATTTGCTAGAGTGCAAGCTTTCTTGACCATTGCCATTGATTGAACTAGGGTCGAATAGTTGAATAACCGAACAAGAGAAACGCCAAAATTCTCTTGTGCTCGTAGCGTCTGTATTCCCCAGTATACGTCTTTGGGAACCTGTCTAGTACCTAAAAGGTCACTCTCTTCTCTGAACTGCATCTCTTCTTGACTCATGAACCTCACCACAATGATTTGTAGTTTTCATATTATTATAGACTATTAGAAGCCGGCAGCTTGTCCATCCTTTCTAAAATCTGAACCAGCAATCCATGCGTCTTCAAGTCTAAAGATGGCCTGACCACCACC
>PJET01000209.1 GCA_002825515.1 Candidatus Thorarchaeota archaeon MP11T_1
GATTATGGAAAACCACAATTCGATAATATTCAGTTATTAGAGAACTTTTTGGACTGGTCAGTGGGTAACCGTTCTGAGTGGAACATTTCAGATGTAGATGAAGTGGGACCAAGAGTCAGTGGAGTTGGTTGGGACCCATCATCACCTGATGAAGGAGAGGCAGCGACTGTTTCGGCTACGGTCTCAGATCCTAACGGAGTGGCTTCAGTATATCTGAAGTATAACAATGGAACACATGATGTTTCACTGTTGATGACGCACGAGGGTGGTGGAGTATACTCTGGTGAAATCTCTGATGTGACAAGTGGAACCTTATCATTCCGTGTCGAAGGACATGATATCTACGATAACGTAGCGACACGAGCATCTTTCACAATAACATGGACATCTGCAACCCCAACTACTACAACTCCAACTACGCCAACAGATACCACGACTACAGAGGAACCAACGACCTCTACAACTCCAACAGAAGCTCCAACTACAACCCCATTTCCAGTTGACATGATGCTGATGGTTGGCATTGGAGCAGCAATAATAATCCTCTTAGTTATTGTTATAGTAGTCAGAATGCGGCGATAAATTCAGACTAGAAAATGTGACCAAGCAACTGCTTGGTCACGATCCTTCTTTTTCATTCTTCGTCAATTTAACTGGGAAAAAGCAGCAAACCATTCGATTTCCACACAACTCTGTATAAAAATCGGATTCGCATATGTTCATATGTCTATGGGACATGTTTTTTTCAACAATCTAGAGAGAGGGTAAACAAGATGTCATACGGGTTGGACGCCAACGACCTGGAGAGAGATATAGAGATAGGTATAGTTAGTGCTTTTGGGTGGGCAGTAATAGAGTTCGAAGCGGTGCTGTTTCAGAAGTTCATATTACTGTCAGGTCCTAAATCGCTGATAACAGAGGACATGTTCAGGAAGTACCTTATGAACATGGAAGCCAAGGGATATGTTTCCCCTGTTGATTTCCAAGGAAAAAGGGCATGGAAACGCCAAGTCATTGAAGCAGACATTGATGAACCAGCAATGACTCCAGAAGAAGTCAAAGAGTTCATAGCAAAAGCGCAAGCAGTCTCGAAAAAAGACAAGAAACGAAAAGTATCAAGTGAGCACCGCATACAGGATTCAAAGAAACTAGCAGAGAGTATAATTCGAATTCTTGAACAAGTGATGCCCAGGGCTAATAGTAAAAAAGCCCCTTGGGAAGCATCACTCATCGACCATGTTGAAGGAATGCACAGAGCACTTATCGAGTCAAAGGATGAGTATCTTCGATACTTGAAGAAGAATATTCCACGCGCGTATGAACCGATGAAAAAGATGCTTAACTCGAATGGAGAGGAAATGCTTCTTCTTAGTCTAAGAATGATTGAATCTGGTCAAAGAGTTTATCCACCATAGCGGAAAGCAATAGGAATAAAGTGATGGAGAAAAATCCATCACAAAATAGAATCTATTGACCAACAAGTTCAGTCTTGGGGAAAGCAATAGAAGGAACTATCTTCTTATCGTGCACCTCAAGATTGTTTGCCACCTGTAAATCACCTTTAATGGAGTCGAAGAGATTCCCTACCCACAAAGCATACTTAATCTGATCCCCAAGCTCACCATTTTGAATGATTCTGGCGTTACGAACTTCATTTGAGAAAGATCCAGACATTGAATCAACCAATGGATATGCAAAGTGTTCGATGTAGACGCCTCGTTTGATTTCACTTATTAAATCCTCAACAGACTTGGAACTTGGTTTGATTTCCATTGTAGTTCCTGCGCATACTGCAGCTAAAGAAAACCTTCCAGCGAGCTCACGAGGGGTTCTTCGAATTCCATTGCCGGTTGGTTGCATTTCCACCTGATATGCATTGTAACTGTCAAAGAGATATGACTGAAGAACACCATTCGCTAGTATGGGTGTTTTTTGTGTTGGGACACCCTCATCGTCAATTATGCTACTTAGTAGCCCTTTTTCTGATAACCCGTTGTCATAGATTGACAGGTTCTCGCTCGCGACCTTTTCGCCCATTTTATCAGACCAAGGACTAGAATGTTTGTTGACATTCTCCCCTGAAACAGCATATGCAACTAATTGATACATCATCTCCGAACCTTCGCTTGGTGTGAGAATAGCCACTGCGTCATCCCACTTCTGCTTGAATGGTTTGGCTTTTAGAACACTCAATGCTTGTGCTTTCAGTTTCTCACCAATTTTGCTAAAGTCTATAGACCCTATCTCTCGAGACCAACATCTTTGAACTCCTTCTCCAACATTTCCATTGTCCTCAGACTTTGCTGTGAAGAAGCCAAAGGTCAGTGTGCCTTGAGACCCTGTGTTTACTCCAAGTGAATTATTGATATGATAGTGGATTGAACTTGTGCGGAGAAATCCATTTGGAACTGTAACATTTTTTGAGGATGTGGCTTTGACAACTTCAATAGCTTTCTCCATTAGCAACTCACTATCAGCGTGGGCAGTTTCTTTGTCATGAAACTTATCAATAGATCCTGATGCTTTCTTCGGATCCGGTAAAGATTCAAACTTCGAATCCGCGTTACTTGCTTTTGCCAAAGTTTTTGCTCGTTCTACAACATCATTAGGAGTTTCTTGAGCAAGAGTGGAGCTTGTGAATCCAATTTGCTTTCCAACAATGTATTTCAAGCCAATTCCTGACTCAATCATAGAACCGCCAATCTTTGGAATATCATCGTCAATGTAGATACTCGAAGTTTTTACTGTCACAGCATATACTTCCGCCTGCGATGCGCCACTCTTTTCAGCTAATGATACAGTCTTTTCAGCGATTTCAGCAAGTTTCATTTCAGCCACCTCCAACCATCATCTCGGCTCGCATATGTGGGCCCCCACTGGAAACGGGTATGAGATCTTCCTCTCCTTTGCCACATGTGCCATCCCAAAACTCTAGTTCATTCCCAACTGCGTCAACGGTCTTTAAGATGTCAAGAACCTTGCCCGCCAGACTCATACTACGGACTAATTGAGTAGCTTCTCCATTCTTAATGATGTAACCTTTTAGTGCTGAACATTGAACTCCGCCACCTACAACATCTTCCATCCCTGATGTGGCTTTTACAACATAAAGACCCTCTTTCGTATCTGCAATTATTTCATCGTCTTTCCAATCGCCTTTATCGAAGAAAGTGTTTGACATTCTAGCAAATACCCGTCTGTTGTAATCTTGAGCTCGTCCATTTCCAGTAGGGTTCACACCCATCAATATTGCAGTTTCCAACGTGTGTAGGTAACCCTTGAAGATTCCTTTCTCAATAATCATCGTTCGTGATGCAGGTGTTCCTTCAGAATCAAATGGATAACTCCCACCAACCTCGTTGAATGTCCCGTCATCCACCATTGTAACAAGCTCTGTTCCAAGTTGTTTTCCAACTTGTCCGGTTAAGAAAGACCTCCCTTTGACGACCTCATCAGCTTCACTTGCATGCCCGCAAACTTCGTGAGCAATTAGCCCGGATATTGCTCCATCAACTACGACAGTCATATTACCTGAAGGTGGTTTTTCAGCTGAAAGAAGTTCGATAGCGCTTTTCGAACATTCTGCGCCAAATAGGTCTGGATCGATCTGCTGGATTACCTCATAACCAACTCGACCACCTTTCACATCGTAATCGAAGTGCATCCTATCACCCTGTCGAGCGACTGGTTGAACTGCTGCTAATGTCCTAAGTTCATCCCATTCAAGACGAGACCCAGCAGTGTTAACAAGTCGATATACTCTCTTGGCATCGTTGTAAACTGAGTTGGTGTTAACAATACAGTCATCAGTCTTTTGTCCCTTATCAAGTGCCATAACAAAATCCAGTTTTTCTTCAGTTGATACCTTCAAGGGGTCTATTTTACTCTCTTGCCAGATAGTTTTCTCAAATGATTTGATTTCAGAAAAATCTAGACTCTTTCGAGAGAATGCAGCATTTGTTTTTGCACTCTTTATGGCATTTGTGAGTAGATTCCTGCAGATATCTGCTGTTAGTGCTTCAGATGTTGAAGCCATTCCCCAACATTCACCAACCAATGCTCGGGCTACTGTACCTCCTTTTGTTGCTCTACTGAATCTCCGAAGATATCCATTGACCACCATTATCTGGGTGGATGCATGAGATTCCTGACGAATATCAGCAAAAGCAACGTCTTTTTCAGATAGTTCATCTATGACTTTGGCCATCATATCTAGCATTGAGCTTCACTAATGTCTGCAATTTTTGTCAAAGAGATAAGTCTTTGGAGGTCAGCAAGCTGTATTCTGTATGGATAGGAAATGTTAGAAGTAGAGCTTTCCCTTCATAACGGTGACTCCAGTCCCACTCACTTTGACTTGATCAATCCTTTCTTGGTTTCCACGGACTTCGACGAAGATTTTCCCGGGTCTCTCAACATAGTGACCCTGTTCAATTACAATACTTGTCACAGGATAGGTTGCTTCCATGAGACCATACTTGATAATGTAGCTTCCCAAGCTGCCGGCTGCTGAACCAGAAACTGGGTCTTCATAAACACCCAGTGAAGGAGCAAAATGGCGGACTTGCGCATCAGATGTTGGTTCACGGGTATCTCTGGTGAAAACACTCAGTGAAACATAATCAGATTCTGCTTGTAGCTCTTTTAACCGATTCCAATTTGGCTTAATTCTATCTAGAGATCTACTAGTAGAAACAGGAATCATTAGATGTGGGGTTCCAGTACTGACTGTTTGAAGAGGGTTTGGAGAATGGATATCAGCCAAAGAAAGTCCCAGTGCATCAACATAGTCCTTGGGGTCATAGGTATCCATGAACAGCGGCTTCTTGTGTGTAACCTGAATCTCATGCTGTCTGGTTGATTCATTCCGCACTATTTCAATGTCCAAAATCCCAGTGCTGGTTTCCAGACGCACCATTGTCACATCGTGGACCAGGTCAATTAGACCCTCTTCAACGAGTGCATGAAATGCGGCTATAGTTGGATGTCCAGAGAATCCTATCTCACTTTTTGGAGTCATGAACCGAAACCTGAAATCAGCCACTTGAGACTTTGACACAAATACTGTTTCTCTAACATTCATTTCGCGTGCAATATTATGCATTGTTTTTTCACTTACATGATCAGCGTGTAATACCACAACTGCTGGATTTCCTCCAAATGGTTTGTCAGTGAATGAATCGACTTGAATCACGTCAAGAGCTTCTTTTTTGATCATGGACATCAACTTCTGCACACTTTGTTCGGTGACTAATTAAGAATTCCATGGATACTGAGAGTTTCTAATGTTGATTACTTTCCTTGCATGTGACGAGAGAAATTCTCTTTGTGATCTGAATGATCTAAGATATGAGCAGCTGGAATAAGCTTCGCTAGCTTAAATCTAACCGTAGCAGGCTCAAAATCACGATCTAGAAGTGTTGCAATCCACATATCAAGACCTGTTTTTGAACTAGCATGATCAATGCTTTCAGACCTATGCTGAGATAGACTCAGATTATAGACGCAGAAAGCCAGTGACAGGAACATTCCAAACGCAGTTAAGTATAGAATCAACAAACTAATTAACAATTGTGAATAAAATTGTTTTAAGGTTTCTGTTTAATTTCAGATGTGCAGTAGAAGGTGGCGAGCATATGGGAATCGTGGTAGGAGGGGGGAGTTTCGTAATTGAGGGCATGTAACGAAAAACTAGCCCACACGCTCGCCTTCTATTTGTTTAAGATGGTTTATGCCCATCGATTCCTACTTAGACTGTTGTTAACTCAGCATAGTCCCTATTAAAGTTTGTTTTGATACTGTGAAAATTCACAAAATTACAGGCCGGCAGACTTGGCAGAACAGCGTCTATTTCGCTGAGTGTCTTTTATTGCTTTCAAACTTTATGGCATGAAGTTTTAGTTAAAGTGTAGTGATTCGCAATAGTAAATAGTTAGAGTCAAATCTTGAAAAATGGAATGGAGTGCACCTTCAATAGAAGGCACACATGTAATTGGTTATTCACCAGTATAGGGTTTCGAGATACTTTCCTCTTCGATTTGGCTTGGTTTGTGTCCCTTTCGCCACTCTTCAATAGGTTTAGAGAACTTCTCTTCAATCCTCGACCTGTGGATGGTGTTCATTGCGCAGAATGGAATGATTCTACCATCAGGCACCGAGTAGTTGATATCACAATGAGAAACCCGCTCAAGATCGAAGTTGTAGGGGTCCATGAAGTGCATCATGCCAATCATGATTATACGTCGCATCAATTTGGCAAGCGACTCGTAGTCACCACGATTAAGGAAAGCACTGAGGAGGTCTTTGATGAGACCCTTCTTCTTGATATGACGTGCACCAGCAGCTAGTTTGGCCTTTGCACGTGCGCTTGCTCCCCTTGCTTCATTTGCAAATAGATTAGCAATCTCTTCAAGAAGATTCAAGAATTTATCAACATCAATCAAGTCTGTGATTGGTCTATAGTCACCATCATCATCAATGTAAATGAAAGTAGCCATTCCACAAGCAAAATGTGAGCTGAGCTCAAGATCAGGACCACCCTTTATCAGACCTAGTGCACGACCGACAGGCATCATTGATGGTACAGGATACCATTCAGTGTGGGGTATTTTTCCACCGGTCTGCTCCTCGATAGCATGGATCGCATCTGGAATTGTGATTCTCATATCCTTTCTTGCATCGTGATCAATACGACCAGTAATGCTCACAGGTTGGAAGTTGACACATCGGATAACATCACGGTTCTCTACTGCGTATTCGATAATACCGCCAAGCTGGTCGTCATTGATTCCCCGGACAACTGTTGGAACCAATACCAATGATTCCATTCCCACCTCTCGCGCATTTTGGACTGCCTGCTTCTTTAAGGGAAGTAAGTTTGTACCACGAGCTGCAAGATATGGTTCGGGTGTTACACCATCAAACTGCATATAGATAGTTGAAAGACCTGCGTCGCGGAGTTCCTGAAGATACTCCTTGCTCTTTCCGATTCTAATCACATTACTGGCAATCTGCACATGCCTGAAACCTAATTGCTTGGCCCACTTGATATACTGTGGGAGATGTTTGCTGACAGTAGGCTCACCGCCTGCGAATTGAATGGCTGGAGCGGGTAC
>PJET01000210.1 GCA_002825515.1 Candidatus Thorarchaeota archaeon MP11T_1
GTAGTATCCCAACACTGATACCACTTGCCCAATGAGGGCGGGATTACCCATCACATCAGAGATAGCCAGGGGTACGTCCTCCAAGGGAACCGACGGATTCAGTATTGTGAAATACGCCAGTGTTGCTATGTTGGTCGCCGCCAAGACTAGAACCAACAGTATCAGAGCAGAGGGTCTCTGACTAGTCTTTGTCCTCCTTTTCTTAGACATCGCGAATTCCTCTTCTGTCAGAATGTTTGGCTATGCACCAATTACAACGCGAGTAATAAACACACGCAATTTCGTGCTGACTCCGTCTATCGTTCTTTTTCTTTCATTAAATGACGAAGAGGTTCAACACTAACGAATTCTACGACAGACCAGATACTCTTCAGGGATATGAGAAACTTCATGCCGTTTTTCTCTAACGTTTGGCGTTGACCAAACACTTTATATAGATTTGTGATAGTGGAACGATAGGGAAAAACGTAACGTTCCGTTATTCCGGAACGTTAAGGTATTCGCACAGGTGTAAACAATGCTTAAACCAGGATTCAAAACAGAAGATGAAATCCCAATCACATCAGTAGATCCAGTCTTCTCGCTCAATCGTGTGATAGCAGGGAGATCAGCACGCCTGCTGGTTGCACTTGCTAGTGCAATTGGTCTTCTGTATTTGATTGTACTATTCCCAGGTCTGTGGTTCTTTGCTCTCCCGGGTGAGATTTTCACCATCGGAAAGGTGTATGATGAAGCACGCGTCATCAGGTTTCTGAAGTACGGAGAACCCTTGAGACCAGAGCACTGGGAGAATACAGCGACTTCGACTCAGATGATTCGGATCAAGGCATCCGACAATCGTTCTATGGAGTTCTCTAGGTGAGAACAAACATGTCGCCCTATATCGCGCCGTCTATCTCCATGGTGACCCCACACACTCTGAGTGGGGTCACCTCCAAACTTTTTGAGGTGTAAAAATGAGTTGGCCAAGTAACTATCCTGACACGCCAGATGAACAACCGGAAAAGAAGGTGGCTAGGCCACCACCACGACCAGGTGGTATTTTGAAAGATTTCGAGGTTGGTTTCAAACTAGCTGTAACCAATTTTCTTTCATACTCCCTAGCTATGCTTGGAATCATACTGGTCACATTTCTTGTTCTTATTATTATTCTACTCTTTATTGTAGTTCCATTGATAATCTTCTTTGGAGTCCCAGCACTTGTCAGCTTGGTTCATTACATAGAAGAAACTTTTTCGCAAGCAACATCGCTCTCTCTTGTTGCCCTGATAATGATCTTAGTCTTACCAATTCTTTGTCCATTCTTCATAGCCCTAGGATCGCTCTTCGGAATGTCTCGCGAAGTTGTTGAGAGTGATGGTACTAATGCAGAATCAGCTTTCTCATGGTACCGGAAGAAAGCCTTGTCACTAGTCGGTGGCGGAACACTGCACTTTCTGGTCACATTGGCTCCATTCATAGTTGCTTTCATTGGAATTGCGTATCCTACTTGGAATCCGCCGACAAACGATCAGCTTCGTATAATAATCCCTGTTGGAATTCTTTGGGTCTTCCTGATCAATGGAATGCTCTCACTGACATTTCCAGGTATAATCGATGGGCTTTCAGCAGTCCGTGCAGCCGCAAGATCAATCAGGCTTACGAGTCAATTTCCAGGTCGCGTCTTAGGTGCATGGTTGATCATGTTTCTGATAGTAGGATTACCAATTTTCTCACTGATCAATGAAATTGCATTCATCTTCCCCTCGATTATCCCGATTGGTCTATTTGAGCCATATGCAGGATTGATCATTCTCATCCTTCTATTCTATGTTATTCCAGCGTTCTCAATCGTGCTCACTAGGATCTACATGATTCTTACAGCACGAGTGGATGCAACGTATACACACGACGATTCAGGAGGCGATATACTATGAACCCAATGGTGTCTACAAAACCAATCAAAGAATTCGTGGTTGTTACAAACCCGAAGATTATCAAATTACTGCTAGATGCAACAAGAAAGGAGATCGTCTTCACCTATCTCGTGAATCAGCCCATGACAGTAAAGCAACTAGCAGATGCAATGAACAAGAAACCCGGAACTGTACTACATCACGTACAGAAGTTGAAGAATGCAAAAGTTATCGAGCTCGTTGAAACCCGTGAAACCATTCGGGGCATCGTTGAACGGTACTACAGAGCAGTAGCTCGAGAGTTCCGACTTGGAATCAGCGAGAGGATGAGTTCATACGACGAGACTCCAGTTGCAAAGGATCGGATCAAAGCAACTCTGCTTGCTATGTCTACCTTGGGAGTCTACATTCCTGAATCTGAATTGGAAATAGCTGGTGTTCTTCTAAAGCGACTAATAGACATCGAGGAACAGGTCTATCGAGCATATAACAATCCAGACAATCATGCGTTTCAGAGCCTGCCGCCCGCAACTCGGAATGATGTATCAGAAAGGATGTCACAATATCTCCTGGCTAGAAACGGAATGTATCAGAAGACACTCAAAGAGTGGAATGAGATATTGGGCCACCACCTAAAGAAACTGACTGAAATGGAGTAATCAAGCATGCCAAAAAAGCACGCCCCACTAGTCATCAGTAACATCTTCTTGTTACTGATGACATCTTTCTTTTCAATTCCTTTCAATTGCTCATACGATTCTTGGAGCGTGAATCAGACAAATCAGATTAGGAAAGAGATGATGAAAAGATGATCCAATTACTTGAATTCACAGCCCTTCAAGCCAATATCATAGCAGTACTTTTACCGATTATCTCGGTGTGTTTGTTCATCCTCATTATACCAGCTCTGCGGAATGGATCAGGAAGCAAAGTACGTAGATACCTCTCATATTTGATCAACCCGCCAAAATTGAGTGATACGGCTCCAAAGGAGGGGGTCGATTCACTTTGGAGAAGAGACAAAGTTAGACTCTTCTTCTATTATCTAGGAGCGATATTGTTTCTAACAATCTTCATGATTGGTGAGTTTTACGAGGTCATGATTGATCTATTACTCCCTGTTCAGCAGGGAGTTACAGGAAACATGAGAGAAATAACAGTCGTGGCATTTCAGAGTCTTTTCGATGCAGGATGGATTGGATCATTACCATGGATAGGGCTTGTCAGCTATCATGAAACTTGGAACTGGATCTATTTCACTGCAGCATTCACAGACAGTGTAGATTTTCTAGGCACTATGAATGCAACCTTGATACTGTTTTCCATTGCGGTGGGGCTTGTGTATCTAGCACCGCTAGTAATCAAAACTATCCGACATTCCTTCCTTCCATCAATGTTCTATTTCTTGACTGGAATGACAATCTTCACTAAAGCAGCTATAAGCAGTTTAGCCTATGCGACCGTAATTGCTTTTGGAAGTTTAAAATTAGGTTATTTATCGGTTGTAGCAACCGGAAGTATGATTCCAGGTCTGCCTTTTGCGATTGCAATTTTAACACTGATTGTACTTGCTATGTTTGGATTCTTTATGATTCTAGGTCGGAGATTGTGGAGAATATATTATCCTGACTCTGAATCAAGAAAGTGGTTCATGCTATATATTGCTGTGAGCTTTTGGTTAGGGTTTGTTGTTACAATTCTGGTGGTGTGAAAAATGAAGAAAATACAGACTACTACAACATTCCTCGTTATTCTTGTGATTCTATTTTCTGTTCCAATCATTCCAGCTCGTGGGCATTCAGTGGCAGAAACAGAAATTGTTCGAGACTATTGGCCAACTGATGAATGGCAAAACACAACCCCTGAATCCCAGGGACTGGACTCAAGTATCCTAAACCGCATTGATGAAACAATTACTGATAATGACATCGCAGTTGACTCGGTGATAGTCATCAAGGATGGATATATAGTCTATGAGAAATACTACAATGTATGGAATCAATATATGGTCCATACGATTCAATCATGTACAAAGAGTTTCATGTCAGCTCTCATTGGTATTGCTATTGATATGGGGTACATTGATAGCGTGAGTCAGCCAATTCTCGATTTCTTTCCCAACTATACCATTGATAACTGGGATTCAAGAAAGGAGAATATCACGCTATTCCATTGTTTGACGATGTCAACTGGACTCGAATTTCATGAGGTTGATATCCCCTACGAAGACCCAGAAAATGACCTGTTTGCTATGTATCGAAGTAGCGACATGTGGGAATATGTCTTGGATAGACCAATGGAATACGATCCCGGTGAGCATTGGTCGTACAATTCTGGAGGTATTGAGCTTCTAGGTGGAGTCATTGAGCAATCAACAGGATATAGTGTAGCAGATTTCGCAGAGGAATTCTTATTCAATCCGATTGGAATTGACTATTTCTATTGGTGGAGTCCTACTGCAAGTGGTCAATACGGATGCGGAGGAGGATTAAACCTGAAACCCCGGGACATGGCACGGTTTGGGTATTTATATCTGAACAATGGGACTTGGAACGGTACTCAGGTTGTTTCATCAGATTGGGTCAATGTGTCAACGAGAATGTATTATGATACTGGCTTAGGGTACCTCTATGGTTGCACTTGGTGGGGATTTCCTGAACAGCCATTCTATACAGCAACTGGACATTATGAACAGAAAATCTACGTTTTGCCTGAACACGATATTGTTGTTGTTTTCACTGGTGACATCCAAGATGAAGACTGGCACCCCACAGATTACTTTGTGATGGGATATGTAATATCAGCTTCTGAAAGTCAAAGCGGTTTTACAAGCCCACTGTTGTTCGTATATGCTTCAGTTCTGATAGTATTGGTAGCGCCGATACCCATCATACTTGTAAGACGCAGGTCATGGCATTGAGTTTCACTATCAAGGATAGTTCATGAACCAAGTTCACTGGCTACATTATACTTCAGTGTGTGATATGAAACAAGTCCAACGAAAACTAACGCACTAAAGACTGTGAACCATTCTACCAAAGGTCCACCAATATAGATCGCAAAAATCAGACTTAAGATTGTAATCACTAGGCCATAAAGTGCAGTAGGTTTTGAGAAACGTGGATGAACAAGAAGTGGTAAACTGATTATAATCAATGTGAAGAAATTCAATTCAAAGAAGAGTGTTGACGCTTGCATATGTGGTTCTCCGAGATTCTCTGAATACACGCCAATCATGACAAGGGCAACTGCAGATATTAGACCAATTAGTTGACCAATCACGAGAATGTATTTTGCCGCTAACTTCTCCTCATTATACCAGTCTTTAAGACCTATAAAGAATGGAACAAGAGCGACTCCTGTAAGAATACAACCCCAATTGTAGAAATAAGCTCCAAATGGACTATAATCGAAATTCCCAAGACGGCTTAGATAATGTGTCGCAGGACCATATGGCTCAGGGTAGAATGCCCATGATGTGAATGTGAAGGCACAATAGAAGACAATGACAAGAATCCCACCTATAGTCGAGAGCGGCCATTTGTATAGTCGTTTCATCAGAAGTCCCTTCATTTGTTGAAGTAACCCCATCTTATGAATACCATTGGAAGAGATAACAATAAACGTAGAATTGTCTGCACATATCCAACGCCAAATATCAACGAGAGGATAGCACTGACTGAAGCGACAATAGAGCAGATGGGTGTCCAACGTTATCTTGACTCTCTGAGGGAACTACACAGAACAGTCACTGCTGATGACTGGTTGAAGATTGGATGGGATTTCCTTGAAACCATGGGAGTCGGAGAGCTCTATGGCTGCGATCTGGACATCTTCCCTATTTTGGACCGTATTCCACCTGGTTCAGATTTCATCGATGTGCAGACTTTCCTTCAGCATGCTGTCGTTGAAACCCTATTAGAAACTCTAGATAATCATAGTTCAACGATTCTTCTTGATATCGACAAAATGGATGGCACCCCTGCTGCTGTTCTAATACCAAAAATCCTGGAACTACGGGCAAAAGAGATGCATAACATATCCATTCCTGTTTTAGGAACCGAGTTCATCATCTATGACATAGAGATGAAGGAGATTGGAGTTGAGATCATTCCAGCACTTGGTGAATCTGTGTTGCTAAAGGAGCTCTGGCTTACAGCAAAAGGGTTTGAAATATTGTCCAAATTAAAATACGGTCTTCGAACCACTCAGAAAGGCTTCGAACAGATCAAAAAAGAGTTCAAAAAGTCTGGAATGAAGTATCAGTTTAGGTGTGTTACTGAAGAATCGAGATTAAGGCAAGCCAATATTTCTGAGGCCATGACTTCTCATATCCTCTCAAGAATCGAATCAGTTTAGAAAAAGAGAGTTAAACGGGCACCATTTGGTTGGATGCCCGTTTTGTTTTGGTTTTGTAACTATCAACTAGTATCTACGACGTCTGTCGCGGTCGCCGTATCCACCGCCACCACGTCTGTCTCGACCACCGCCTCGACGGTCATAACCTCCGCCGCCGTGGCCACCGCCCCCGTAGCCACCACGACCACCGCCGCCTCCATACCTTGGACGACGACGATCATCATCGTGCTCTTCAGCACTCATATCAACTTCTTCGTTGACTTCTTCAATAGCTTCCTCAGCCTCAGATAGTTCTCCGAACTTGCCGATATTTAGTCGAAGACTACCACGGAATAATCCGGTATAGCCGTTCTTCAATTGGTAGGTGGTACCAGCATTGATCTCATCGATACTGGCGTCCCACAGGGGTACTTGAACACAACCAGTTGAATCGCCGACAGTAGCATCAGCGACACGGTGAGTCGCCCCATCATTACGGGACGTGACCTCACGCTCTTCTCCAATAGTAACCACTTTGAAAGATATGGTCACATTCTTCATTCTTGGCTTCAACTCAGCCACTGTAGCCTCAATAGGCTCACGTTCTTGATAACTCATCGTATATTCTCTCGCTTGTGCGATAGCAGGACAATAAAAACTGGGTGTTCTTCAATGGTTTGTGTGCGAATTCTTGTTGACCCCGCCAGACCACATCTCGAAGGCCTCTTGCTTGTATCTGCCTGCATATTTTCGCTGCGTATGTTTCCTTAAGAACTTGTGGACATTGGAATTTTGGTAGAATTGCGATTTGAATGTCATAATATTCTAAGATTCATTAATCAATGTGTAAGAATAGGCATGTATACAATGGTAGTT
>PJET01000003.1 GCA_002825515.1 Candidatus Thorarchaeota archaeon MP11T_1
AACGGATAGCATTGCTGTAATGAAAAGATAAAACTGGCCACAGTATGTATCATATTCACAAATGCAGGTCTTTGATACAACCATTCCAATCTTAGCAATACTCCTTGGATCTGTTATCTCAAGCTTGGTCCTTGCATTGCCATTATATCGCTATAAAGGTAAGATTTCTGAGTCGTCAATCCTACTAAGATTAGCATTGTTGATTCTATTGGCCTTTGGAGTAGGAACTACTGTGTTTGTTTCTTTTGTATTCCCAATCTATCTCATTTTTGCATTCATTTTTGTCCTACCATTCGCTGTTTGCTTTATACTTAGAATTAGGTAAGAAGAATAAAATGGTAGCGGGTAGTGGATTTTTTGGCGACCGATTGGAAGTCAAAGCGGCCGGAACCACTGATCTCGGGGTAACCCCGACGACGGAACTCAAGCGTTTCCGCTCTTATGAGCCCCGCGGGATAGGCCTGGCTTCCCCAACCCGCTATGCTTGGGTGGAAGACGGGCGTGCGGAGTTTTAAAGTTATTCGTAGGACTCGCAAGGAACGAGCCGAAAGCGTGCCAAGTATTGATTCTTATCCAACTAATCGTAATTGAAGGAGGACCAATGAGAGCTAGGTGTTTTTCCCCTTTTGCCTGTCCAGTATAAGATAATGCATGCTACAGCCACGAATAGGGCTCCACCTAGGACGAGAGCATTTGATTTGATGAAACTTACTAGTGGATGTTCGATGACCATCACAGTAACAAAATCCCACACCATGAAACCAGCTTTGTCTTGAAGTATCAGGTGAAAAGTTCGATTCCCTACCTCAAGGCCATCTACAGATATGGTGATAGAAGATCCATTCCAAAGACCCTTCCTCCTGTTGGTGTCTGGCCAAGTATAGGAGTGTTCATAGTCGACCACCCAGTATCTGTAGGGATAGTCATCAGTGCAGTTCCATACTATGGTGTTTCCAGTCTGTCCGATAATATATACAATGTCGGTTACAGATGTGAGTGATGGCGGGGTTGTGTCTATATCCCCACCAACCTCATACTCCAAGTAGATGTCATGGACACGAAATGGAGGGAGTGGATTGTACTGAAACTCGCAGTGTCCTCCAAACATCAAGACAAGGTATCGGATATTTCGTGCAGTTTCAACCTCCTCTGCAGGTATGATTGTCCCATTCCGAGCGGGCATGGGGTCATATGCTGGAATACTCCCATTCAATCCATGGGAAGGTACAAACCATGTTGACCAGGTTATGTTGACATATTCCATCCAATGTTGAGAGTATCCCAATTCATAATAAGAAGCACTATCGTCGCCCAAAGCAAATCTGTGTATGTTTGGATGTCGAAGATAGTATTTCCATCTACAACCACCCTGCGGATCATACCGAAACCAATCATGTATGTCTGCTACTAGAACTGGGTCATATAATTCGTCAAAGAGACCCACATAGACTACACCATAATAGGCAGGATCAGTATTGTTAAGCTCCATGTGAACACTAAAGTTACGCAACCCAGAGAGAGGAAATGGTTCAGACAATGTATGGACATATGCTGGACCATAGTATCCAGAAACTGGTGAGGTGTTTGTGAAATCAGGCATCGGGAAACTCTGTCCATCCGATTCTAGATCGACCGCGGTGTACACCCACTGAGATTCCCAGAACTCCATAGAAATCTCCTTGTATTCAAATCCAGATGTGTTCGAACAATCATGATGCCAAGTTTTGATTTCTGGTTCTTGAGCAGGGTAAGAGAAGGAACTTGGTTTAAATGTTGTATCATCGGAAGTGATTGGTTGACTCAAGGGCAGACTCATTGAGCAAACTAGGATGAATAAAACGAGAATTGTCAATGTTTGGCTGCTTCTGATAGAAACCAACCCCCAACCCGCTATTGCTGGGCTGAAGACCGCTATGTGAGTTTTAAAGTTATTCGTAGAATCAGTAAGGGGGGTTACTCTTCATCGTTCAATGCCTGCTTGTTTCGCTCTTTCTTCCATTCATTACGTTCTTTGAAATATTTCTCCCAAACCTCGTCATAACGAGATTGAACTATGCTGAGGCGACCAAAGCAACATGACCCAATGATTGCAGAACATACAGCGATGAAGGCGAACATAGACAAGACTTGATAGATTGGATAAAAGACTATGAGAGAGATGAATGAGAACATAAAAGATCCTGTGGCTATGGCTAGTATAAACAGGATTGTAACTTTGAATTTTATTGACGATTCAGTCCAATCGCCTGAAAATAGTCGCAAAAAGAGAGCTAATAGTATAACTACGAAAAATGTGGCTTGTAACATGATTATGATTGGAGGAATGATGGAAGTCATTGAAACCACTCCCACCAAGAGGTGTCTGTTTTCTTGTGTGGAGAGAGAGACATTTCTTCTAATGTTTCTCTACTACAATCTATCTACTTCACTTTTCTGGCGAACTCAGCTCCGAAGTTGAATGCTTGCTTAAGTTCTTCTTCATCGGGCACCCACTTCACAGTGAATGGTTCCATTACAATGTCCATCTTTCCTTTCTCCATGGATTCCTGTATCTTCTTCACAGCACCGCCTCCCCAGCCATAGGAGCCAAAGGCCGCGCACTTCTTCCCAGCTGGCTTCAGCACCTCAAAATCAGAGAGAATGGGAGCAACAGTTGGTAGGATATCATTGTGTAGAGTAGCACTTCCCACAAGAATTCCTCTGGCTTCCAAAAGGTCAGCCATGATATCGCTACGGTCACTATGAGGAATGAGTTTCAATATGGGTTCCAGGCCTTCGCTATGAACACCCTCAGCAATTGCACGGGCGAGCTTTGTCGTGCTGTCCCACATGGTGTCCCAAGTGATGACCACTTTATCTTGTAGTTTCTCACCCTTCGCCCACTCAAGATATCTGGTGACAATTTGAAGTGGGTTTTTGCGCCAAATTAGACCGTGTGAGGGAGCTATCATCTTGATTGGCAAGCCCAACGCAACAACCTCCTCGATCTTTCTCTGGACCATCCTGCTTAGTGGCCAGAGGATGTTAGCATAGTATTTCTCAGCTTCTCGCCATAGAACATATTGATCCACCTCATCTGCAAAGCGTTGTTCTGTGGCATAATGCTGACCAAAGGCATCGTTTGGCAGCAAGAGCTGTTTTTCTACATAATAGGTGAACATTGATTCAGGCCAATGAAGCATCGGTGCCTCATAGAACCGGAGGGTTTTTCCCCCCAAATCCAACTCATCTCCGGTTTTGACAGTATGAATATCCCAACCATCATTGTAGTGCTTCTTGAGTTGATCAACAGCCTTTGTTGTGCAGACTAGTTGTGCATTTGGAGCCATCTTGAGAACTTCAGGGGTCGTTCCCGAGTGGTCCATCTCTGTGTGGTTCGATATCATGAAATCGATTTTTGATGGGTCTACCACTTTGGAGATCCTTGCTAGCATTTCACCTCTAAAAGGACCCATTACGGTATCAACGAGTGCCACTTTTTTTCCGATTACCAGGTATGCGTTGTATGTGGTGCCATGGTGTGTTGTGTAGCTATAACCATGAAAGTTACGAATACTGTAATCTAGAGCTCCAACCCAGTATACACCTTTGGTAATTTCAAATGGCTGCATCAGAAATCTTCCTCAAAGTGGAGAACACACTCGAGCTATAAAAGGAGGAAGTAGCGTGCAAAATTCCGGTCCTGAGATTAGTATTCAGTAACTAAGAGTATAGTAAATTTTCTGAGTCAATATTGGTATCAACACGATAGTTCCAGTCTGGTGATTCGGTTTCAAAGCTCTGGAGACCTTGGCTGCGATTTATCCACCGCCAACAGGCTGCTGCACCAACCATCTCTAGCTGGTACAGATTCGCCTTAGTAGCACTGTATCTAACCTCAAGGAGGGTGCCTTCAGGAAGACTATCAATGTCCCCCACATCGAGTGATGTGCGCCCATTACGGTCCTTCTCTCCGCACTGAGAGAGGAAATACCGAATCTCTCCACCATTGACAGGGTTCTTCATAATAACAGCAACGTGTGGTCGAGCCACAGGATCCCACCATCTGGGAATACCTGGACGCCTGATTACATAATTAGTGACTGGTTCAATCCGGTTGGGCATATCCATCTGAATAGTCATCCTCTCCTCGTGTATGATTCCATGTTCTCTATATAAGGTGGCATCGCGTATGACACCACCTCTAGGGTCTCATTCTGATGCACTCTGAGGTCACTCTAAACTGTTAGTAATACCTAGAACTGGAAGATGTTGCACTGGAAGGAAAGGGAAGTAATTGTAAGAAATTGACTACTTAACAAATGGCCAGAAGTGGAGTTATGGCCGAGTGTAAATCCAATGACAGATCGTTTGTCATGTGTCCTCTTCTAGTTGAAGGCCGATCACTAGAGGCCTCCCCTCGTAGATTGAACGTGTGACTTTCTTTCTCGCACTTGCCAGTAGCCGCCAGATGGTCCCTCGTGAACATCCCATCTCGCGACCAGCCTGTTCTTGATACAAACCCTCGAGATCTACGAGACGAAGTACCTCTGTTTCTGCTAAATCAATATGAATTGGGTCCATAGCACCTGAAGGTTCAGGAGTCATCTTTTCTGCTCTTGGTCTTCGTCCTATTTTGGGTTGAATAGGGAACCTACCACGGCCACCTTTTCTTTTCCTGTGCATTTCAATCCCAATATAGATAGGGAGGAGGTTTCTTATTACCGTTTGTAGGCATCGAAAAAAGTGTGTATTAATTGTTCAAATGCGCATTTCAACGACTAGTTACTTGCGAAGCAGTATTCGTGGAGTGAAGCGTTTATCTCTTGGTAATGGTATAGAATGACTGTTGAATGTCAGCGGAGAGTTTTGTCATGGGATTCAGTGTCGGGATTGTTGGGAAGCCTTCATGCGGTAAGACATCATTTACTAATGCAGCTTGTATGACTGACTTCAAGGTAGGAAGCTATCCTTTCACAACTATTGAAGCGAATGTTGGGGTCACTCATGTTCGCACCAAGTGTGCATGTGCGGATTTTGAGATTGAGGACAATCCTAAGAACTCGATATGTATAGATAGGGTAAGACTTGTGCCAATCAAATTGATTGATGTCGCAGGGCTCGTGCCTGGAGCACACGAGGGTCGAGGGATGGGAAATCAGTTTCTTGATGACCTCAGACAAGCAGATGTCCTCATTCACATTGTAGATGCAAGCGGAGGGCTTGATGCAGAAGGACAAGAAGTCGCGGCAGGGAGTCATGACCCAATAGATGATGTGAAATTTCTTGAGGATGAGTTAGTTGAATGGATGCTAGGGATCATTCAGAAAGATTGGCGACGGATTACCGGTCGTGTGAGATCTGAGGGTGTAAAGCTTGAAGATTTGTTGCTTGAGAAACTGTCAGGTTTGAAGATAACAAGAGGACAAATATTGAGAGCGATAAGAGACTCAAACCTCAAGGCTGAAACTGTTGACAAATGGACTGATGAGGAAACAAGAGAATTTGTGGGCACATTACGGAAAATTGCAAAGCCCATAATCATTGCAGCAAACAAGATTGATAGACCAAATGCAGATACTAACCTCACACGCCTACAGGAGGAGTTTCTAGACTATCTCGTGGTGCCTGTAAGCGCTCTTACGGAAAAGGTACTGAAAGATCTCGAAAAGAAAGGGGTAATCAAATACATACCTGGTGATGATGACTTTGAGATTCTAAGTCCTGAAAGCTTGAAAGAGTCTGAGCTTGAACAGTTAGAGAAGATTAAGGAGCAAATCTTGAGGAAGTATGGAGGATCAGGAGTACAAAACTTGCTAAATCGTGCTGTTTTTGATTACTTGAACATGATTACTGTTTACCCAGTTCATGATGCAAATTCACTCACCGACAGTGATGGAAACGTACTTCCTGATGTGTATCTGGTTCCAAATGGCACAACTGCGAAGGAGTTTGCAGGACATATTCATACAGACCTGATGGAGTCTTTCATCCATGGAATAGATGCTCGAACAAAGATGAGAATAAGCGACAAGCATGAGCTCAAAGACAGAGATGTCATCAAGATTGTGAGTGCTAAGGGCTCTAAATAACGATTCGATGAAAAGCTGAGGGGAAGAATATCTGTTCTCCTCGGTCCAATATATACTCACTAAATCATTGTTGTTTAGAGAGGATGTATTGATACTGAATCGTCATGTTATTTGTTAAATCTAAGCTCTACAGACTCAGTGCGCACTCTCAGATGTCAGCCTAATTATGTTTTAGAAAGTATAACTACGATGGGTGATAACCTATGGAGATTTTCACAACTCTTGCTGATGCAAAAGATGCTGGCAGTTTCCTAGCCAAGTGTGGCCACTTCCCCACTATTTACAAACGCCTCGATCATGAGTACATTCTTGTTAGCAAGGGGGAGTGGCCTCCAAGAAAGTCATGGCCATTTCTGAAATGGGATGGAGAAGATTGGGTCCCAGTATTGGCACGATTGGACACATTGGAAATAGCCCGTGAGGCTACTGGATTATTCGTTTTGTTAGGACATGACCCAATAGTTGTGGAATTTCCAGGAATCACCTTTGATATCTTCCTAAAAGAAGCACATGTGCCTACAGGTGCTTGGATTGTCAAAGATTCTGATTCCTACTGTCCAGTGAAGTATCTCAAACCTCCAAGTCGATAT
The DNA here is from genome assembly GCA_002825515.1 of Candidatus Thorarchaeota archaeon MP11T_1. The sequence continues at coordinate 6,662 of PJET01000003.1, forward strand.
GAAGATGATGAAACTTATGAGGTTCCAACTCAATAGCAGGTCAAAGTGAGTCTAAGAGATTTGTTTTCCAAGAGCCCAATATTGTCCATTCAATGGTAGATATGTGAATAGAGTTGTCTTTGATGGATCAAAGCGGCCTTTCTCGTCAAGTGTTGACTCATCAACATGCACTGCGACAACCTCTGCTATAAAGAGGTCATGTGCACCTAAGGGAATGATCTGGGTGGTCTTACACTCGATGTTTATTGGACACTCCTTTATCATTGGTGCATTGACCCGAGTAGCGGGTTCAGGGGTGAACCCAATCTCTGAAAACTTGTCATGGTCACGACCAGATTTCGTTCCAGCAAATTCAGTACCTTCAATTTGCTCAGAGGAGGGAATATTCAATACAAACTCTCCAGCTTCCTTGACTAGACTATAGCTGTGACGCTCGGGTCTGATACCAGCAACTACTGTGGGAGGTTTGCTACAAACATTTGCAACCCAAGAAAGAGTGATGATGTTAGGTCTATCTTTCCCAGTCACACTCAGAAGTGCTACAGGACAGGGAACGAGGGCAGTTCCAGGTTTCATTTGTCGTTTCATATGTGTACGTTACATCAACCGGTTAAGAAAATGTCGGGCCGTCGAATTTAAGACCAAGTTAGAAATCGCAGAGATCAAGACATATAGAGGGATGTTCTATGGGACGTGTACTTGTAGCAGATCCGATTGAAGAGTCAGCTATGGCTAGGATAAAAGCAGCAGGACTCGAAGTAGTAGTGAGAAATAAGGACACAGATGGACCAATTAAAGACCAGATTAAAGGCTTTGATTGTGTCGTTGTCAGAAGTGCCACAAAGATAACAAAAGAGGTCATTGATGCCGCAGACAAACTAAAGCTGATTGTTAGAGCCGGTGTTGGACTTGATAATGTTGACAAAGATGCGGCTGATGAGCGCGGGATTGAAGTACAGAATACTCCTGAAGCTCCAACTGTTTCTGTTGCAGAAATGGTCTTTGCTATGATGTTTGCAATGGCTCGAACTATCACACAAGCAGATAGTTCAATGAAAGATGAACGTTGGGAGAAGAAAAAGCTCACAGGAACGGAGCTTTGGAAGAAGACCTTAGGAATCATAGGCTTTGGTAGGATTGGTTATGAGGTGGCAAAGAGAGCTAAAGCCCTTGATATGGAAGTCTTGGCCTATGACGTGATAGATATTGATGAGCTGTGTAGGAAAATAGGTGCGAAGAAAACTAATCTTAATGATCTACTCAAGAATTCTGATTATATTTCTCTACATGTGCCGCTTGTTCCCCAAACAAAGGGGATGATTGGTACAAACGAGTTTGTTATTATGAAGAAGACTGCTTTCCTTGTTAATACTGCGCGAGGCGGAGTGGTAGACGAAAAAGCACTCCTCAAAGCTCTCGAGGACGAACAGATTGCAGGTGCAGCATTGGACGTCTTTGAGAACGAACCACCTCTTGATTGGGAACTTGTAAAGCATCCACGTCTTGTCGCTACTCCACACTTAGCCTCTTCAACAAAAGAGGCTCAAGAACGAGTGGGAGAATTGACTGCTGACAAAGTCATAGAGGGATTGAAATAATAACATAGAGCCAGAGCGTTACACCTTTAAGCAAATAGCTTAGGAAACCTCTAGGCTCTAATTTACATTCTAGAGTCCAACCATTTCCTTTGTGTTGGCGGACACGTCCGCATGGGATGTGGCCCATAGAGGCTGAACCACAAACAAAGCGAATATAGTTACAACAAAGGATGGGAATACATAATGCCAACGGCATATCAACATATGAATGAAACTTGGTTAGAGGAACAGAAAAAGCGTTCTGAACTGATAAGAGGTAGGCTTATTGTCTGGAGAAAACAGGGCAATATCGTGAAGCTTGACCGACCTTCGCGTCTTGGGAGGGCACGGTCATTAGGCTATAAAGCAAAACAGGGATACGTGGTGGTCCGAATTAAGACTGGTCGTGGTCCTCGCGAGAAACCAAGACCTCGAATGGGACGTAAGCCTAGAAGTTTAGGTGTCGTAAAGTACACACCACAAAAATCACGACGGTGGATTGCTGAGGAGCGTGCTGGAAGAAAATTCCCCAATCTTAGAGTCTTGAACTCATATTGGGTTGGATCAGACCATAAGTGGGTCTGGCATGAAGTCATCTTAGTAGACCCGAATCATCCAGTAATCTACAATGATCCAAATATCAACTGGATATGTGACCTTGTGCAGAAAGGCAGAGAGAACAGAGGCCTCACATCTGCAGGAAAAAGGAGTAGAGGTCTACGGAAAAAAGGACGAGGCGCTGAGAAGATGAGACCATCTCTTGGTGCCAAAGGCAATCTTGGCAAGTAAATAAAACTCCCTGGTGTGGGGGGTATATCGTGTCGTTTGTGGCAATAGTCGAAACCCGAGCATACTCCCGGGCAACAGAAGTATCAGATAGAGTTGTTACAGCGAGTTTGAATCTCTATCCTGAGAACTTTCGTCAACATGTGGGGATTCGAAGAACAAAAACAGAAGGACACTCAGGTAATGAGATTGTAGTCATAGAGTCTGTGCTGAAAAACAAAACCGGCTGTGAGTCTACTCTGGATTACATCTTTGGAAAGTTGGACGAGAGGGATCGAGAACGGCTTCTTAACTCGTTATCACGCAGGATAGATGAGCACTGTCTTTTCTTCATTAGGATTGATAAGCAAGCAGCTTTTTTGGATAATATTGTGCTGACAAAAGGACCTGATGTTATTAGTGTCCAAGTGCATATCAGACAGTATCCGAGATGTAGGCAGGAGAATGCAGTAGCTATGTTGGAAGACCGTCTTCGAGCAGCTGGTGGTGGCGACTAGTGGTCATTGACATCGGGGTTTGCGCTTCAGAATCAAAAGGATTAGACTCGTTCATTGAGATGGCTCGAAAGCTAGGTTTCACAGGTCTTGCGACTGATAATATTGAGGGTGAGCCCGAACAGCGACTCCAAGATGGTTTCTCTATTCTGAAGAGAGCCGATTTTTCTGGAAGAGGTTTGAAATCACTAAGAAAACAGATTGAGAACGTTCGAAAACATGTAATGATTGTATCAGTTAGGCTCGCATCAATTGAAACAGCAAACTGGGCAGCTGAAGACCAAAGAGTAGACCTACTTGTGGTTGACCCTTCTCGGGAGAATCGGTTTCGTCAAACGACAGCGCGTCTTGCATCATCTTCTGATACTGCACTTGAAATCAAATTTGAACCATTATTGCACATGGTGGGTTTGAATCGTTCTAAAGTAATTAAAAACTATAGAGAGTCCATACAGATTGCTATTGATGCAGGAATGCAGGTCATCCTCTCAAGCGGAGCAAAGCATCCTCTACACATGCGATCACCCATGGCAATGAGGTTTCTTGGTGAGTTACTTGGCATGGAAACAAAATATGCAGAGAACGCAATCATGAATGCACCAACGGACCTAGTTAGGCGAAACCGTGAAAGATTCGAATCGAATCATGGAATGAAAGGACTGAAGATTCTTCGGAGAGGGGTTGAGAAGTGAAAAAGACTCGTAGACGGTACCTTTCCTTTCAGCTCCACTCTGATGGGTCTACACTTGACGACAGGCAGATTGGGATGGCCATCTGGCAGAATTTGTTATCTCTATATGGTGAAGTTTCAGCAGCTGATTCGAAACTGTATCTTGTGGAATTTGATAAGAAAACAGGAACAGGAATTCTCCAATGTACAGCTTCATCGTTGAACAAGATAATTACTGCAGCTACCTTGATTAACACTATTGGAGAAAGCTTGGTTGCATTCGAACCTAGAAAGACATCTGGAACTATCAAGGGACTCAAGAGATAGGGTCTATCAGGTAAAAAGCAAGTCTACTTCTTTGATTTGTTCGTTCTCCATCAGATAGGCCTTACTTAGCCAGCTTCCGGACTCCTTTGAAGCGATGAGCCAAACAACATCATTAAGTTTCATATTTTGTTTATCCCTGAATGAGGGAAAAGGTGGGGCTGGATGGGAATGGAATATCCCTACAAACTCTTCATCCCTTTCCTCTGCTTCTACTAAGAGGCGATATTGTACTTCAGGATTTACCATAAATGAAGTGATGTTGGACGAAGATTCATTTTGCACTAATTCAATACGGTTGACTCCTATTGATTGTTCTACCATTCTTCCAAAAAGAAGTGCTACAGCTTCTAAAGGAAGACTGGTTTCAGCATGATCGTGGAGAATATCGAGATGTATGCTGGAGAGATGCAGTGTATACTGCATCAAGAAACCTCCTGGAATCTAAAACGCAGACTTGATTTCCTCAAGCACAATACAGGTTTCGGCATCACCAACACCAGGGATTCTTCCGAGGCGAGTTTCGAGAAATACCTTTAGTTCAGTGAGGTCATCTACTGTCACCATAATCATCAGACCACAAGCTCCATCTAGAAAATATGCCTCGTTGACTTCATGGAATTCCCTGAGTTTCTTGGAAATCACTGCTGCTTCTTTCATTGCGGTCTTGACCCGAATAACTGCACGTATCTTGCGTCCGATTTTTAGCGGGTCCAATACCACTGTGAATCTTTTGATATATCCTTCATCGATGAGTCGTTTTACCCGTCGTCGGATGGTGACTTCAGTTCTTCCTACAGTGTCTGCAATCTCACTGAAAGATCGTCTACCATCATTCTGGAGCATTGATATTATCTGAGAGTCGATGTCATCTAGACGCATCTCTTTTGCCTCTTCTCATTATCCTTTATGAAACGCGACGAGTGTTCGAAATCGTACATATATATTAGCTGTTGTGTGTGAACTCGTTAGATACTTGTTTTGTAAAGTTCAAATTACCGCATAATTTCGCTTAAAGCACGCGAAGCTCTTCTTTGATTATCGTGTCTTCTCTGGGGGACATGATGGCATAGAGTTCTATGTGGTCAATCAGCGATTTAGCGTTGCGGATTTTCTCTTCAAGAAGCTCCTGTATCTGAAAGATTCCAGAAGCGTTGTTCATGGTCACTTCAATTCGGACTGTTTTTGATTCTCCCTTTCGAATTCTCACATTCTCAATAGCAAGAGCACTAGTACTGTGTATGTTGACTCTTCCAGCCTCAAATGGAATTCTCGCTCGACCCTTTGTCATATCTAAGGCATCAGCGATACCTACTACACCTGCCTCCACTGTTAAAGGCATGGCCACTCTGTCATGGCAGTATATAGCATGTAGAACATGATTTCTGATGTGGATTTGCTTATGTCTGTCGCGTGAATACACCTTTGCTAGGATTCTATCAATAATTGGGAGTGCCAATACTACTGAGAACTCATCGTGATTCGTTCGTCCAACCACCATACCTATGTCATGAAGATAGCAGCCAAGCATAACCACAAGTTCTGAGTCATTTGCATCGCCTGTTTCCTCTTGGACTATTGTAGGTTGGAGTTCTTTGATCAGTTGCCTAAATAGACGTACTCCATTCATTGTTACAATCAATGAGTGTGTATGACCGTGGTCTGAGTACCCCATTCGGTCTATTGCCATGCGATTACTATCTTCAAGCATGGTTTGAACTTCAATATCATTCTCTAGTTCTTCGAATGCAATTTGACAGAGTTTGTTTGTCTTGAATATTCTACGTACTCTGTCTTTGAGTGTACTTCGTTGTTTTGGGCTCTTTTTCATCATTCAACGCCCCTTCTTTCATTTTCTCTAATCAATTCTGACTATTGCTAATTCAGTAATAAATGAGATACAGGTTGCAACTCAAATCGGTAGGCGTGTGTTTAATTCCCCTCGACCTACTCTAAAACTGATGAGCTTCTTCAGATTCTATATTTTCTTAATACTGATGACTAGTTATTTAATATGAACTAGTTGATTACGGCATAGATTTCTCAATTAGCTAGTGACTGTGCCTTTTTTAATTGCAATATGAAAATACAGATTGTGTAGGGTAGTAATCAGAGTCTAATTGGGTTCGGCCCAATCTTTCTAATCTCATCAGCGAACTTGTTGACCTCAGCTGCAAACTTGTCGCCCTCAGCTGCAGACACGAACACCATTTTCACACGGTCCTCGTTCAGACCAAGCTGTCCGACTAGCTTTCTCGCAAACCGTACCCGCCGCTCTGCCCCCAGATTTCCGGTCTTAAATGCACAGTCTCCGGGGTGACATCCGACAACTAACACACCGTCCGCTCCTTCTTGTAACGCTTTCAAGAGAAAATTGATGTCCAGTCTAGCGGTGCAGGGCATTCGTATAATTCTACTCGTGATGTCGTACTGCAACTTCATCGTTCCTGCGAGATCGGACGCGGCGTACATACATTGCATGCATCCGTACACAATGATGTTCATGTCTTTAGGCGGCATATCAATTGTCCATCCAAGAGCCTTGTTAGACCGCAGGGATAAATGTGGCATATAATCTTTCAGATGTGAAGTCCTTATGACAAATACTTTGTATTAAGCTGGGTGCACCGATTTGTTTCAGGTTTGAGAGAGAAATTAAGTGCTATTCTAGATGATTCGAAAAGATAACATGAATGACTGAAACAAGATCATCCAGAACTGATAATGGCTCCAATATGGTTCCGTCTAAAAGGTTCCTATTGGTATTACCAGTACCACTTATGTACATAATTAGACCGGGCTCTGTTTGAAAAGTTATGATGTATATCCATGAGCCGTCAGCATATGTGATCTCTATTTCGTACCACATGTGTGGACTTGAATCTGGTTCAAACAATTCTTGGGCTGTGATATTGGATGGATATGTCTGGTTTAGCCCTTCATGGAGTGCATCGTTTATTGATTCCACCTCTTCTGATGTGATTGTAAAGCTCCGGTCATAAATCTCAAGAGATTCATATCCAGCAGAATCATCCACAAAATGCGCACTGACTAGCCAAGCGTTATTCTCTAAAAATAGGAAGTTTGCCTCAGCTAGTTCAGGATAGAGCAAGTCAGAGCTATTACCGCATATCATTAGTGATGTAATCTTTGAAGAGTCCGAGGAGGTAATTGGATTGTCTGAGTTGAGCATCGATAGAAAAGCTGCGGTGGAAACAGCTAATATGATGATTGTTGCAACAACAATTGCCTTAGAGTTCTCTGCGGCCATTCGGTATTCCACCCACCCTAGCACCTTATAGTATGATGCGTATTCTCATCAACTTTCTGTTTCTGGTCATGATATGTCGGAGAACTAGTGTCTGTGTGTATCTAATATTGATTCTAGGATTGGTTTCAATAAGACTGTCCAACTAAAGGAGTACTGTTTTAGGAGGCTTTTGTCCAAGCAATATGTTGACGAGGAAGTGTAATGATTGATTGACCTCGATTTGCAAAAACGGATTTCGTTCATTGTAGAGATTGATGAACTCAAACAAGTTTTCCGAAAAACTGTGCTCATTAAGGATTGTAGACAGGAGAACGATGCTGAACATTCGTGGCATCTAGCTATGATGGTGATACTGCTCTCTGAGTACTCTAATATTGGGATAGACCTCTTACGAGCCGTCAAAATGGCATTGATTCATGATATTGTGGAGATAGAAGTTGGGGATACGTTTTGCTATGATGTTCATGACAGGGAAGAGAAGACATTGAGAGAAAGAGAGGCTGTGAGTCGGATATTCGGTATCCTGCCCGAGATTCAAGTAAACGAGTTTAGACTCCTCTGGGAAGAGTTTGAGAGAATGGAAACACCTGAAGCACGTTTTGCAGCAGCTGTTGATCGGCTGCAGCCATTGATTCTAAACTATAACACAAAAGGTCATGCTTGGCTGGAACATGGTGTCACCAAAAGTCAAGTAATAGAGCGAAACAGACACATAGCAAAAGGGTCAACAAGACTCTGGGAATTTGCTAAACAATTGATTGATGATTCTGTCCAAAGAGGTTACCTTCGTGATGGCTAATTTATTCAATCAAATTAAGGTTGAACAAGTTCCTCAGCAGCTGGATGCCACTCTGGATATACGATACACAAGAATTCTAGATTGGTTTCACCTGTGTTCTTGATTGATTGAATAGCCTTAGGTGGAATATATATTATATCTCCAGGACCTACTCTCTCTCTATCATCGTCAATATACATCAGACCCTCTCCTTTGAGGATGTAATATACCTCTGAGGCTGTTTTGAATCGATGGGGTAGTGAGGTTTTCTTTGGAGGAAGAGTAGCATGCGCTAGACTATACCCAAGATGAAGAGGAATAGTGTCATGCTTTGGATTCAGCATTTCTCGTATTATTGTATTATCAAGTGCGACAATTTCCTTGAGATCTTTCAGTTTTTTAACAATCATAACAAAATCTCCCGATTATTTTAGAAATCTGGAGGATTTTTCGCATACCACTTCGGAATTTTATCCATGGCTGGTTCATAGCCACTGAGAACATGACGACCAAGAATGAGCCTTTGAACCTCACTAGTCCCTTCATAAATCTGGTATAGTTTTGCATCTCTGAAAAGCTTCTCAAGTGGATATTGATCAATGTAACCATATCCACCATGAATCTGAAGTGCCTCGCTTGCTATTTCCATTGCTGCATCTGTAGCGTATGCTTTCGCTACGCTTGCAGGAACTGTGGCATCACCTATGTTGTCGGTGGTCCAAGCAGCCTTGAGGTACAAAGCTCTTGAGGCTTCAATTTTCATGTACATTTCAGCCAATTTGAACTGAATCACTTCAAATTCTTGCAGTTTTTGCGTAAATGCCTCTCGTTTGTTAACATACTCCCTTGCATATTCCATCGCAGCTCGTGCAAGTCCTGTGGCAAAAGCTGCAATCGATGGACGGGTCATTGCAAACGTCTTCATCGCGATTCCGAAGCCTTTCCCTTCCTCGCCAAGGATGTTCTCTTCAGGGACTTTAGCATCCCGGAACATCACAGAGGAAGTTGTAGAGGCTCTGTGTCCCATCTTTTCAACAGGACGGCCGGTCTTGACTCCAGGAGTGTCAGCATCCACAATGAAAGCGCAGAGTGCTTTGTGCCGCTTGCTGGGATCAAGACTTGCAAAGACTGTGAAATAGTCGGCATGAGGCGCATTTGTGATCCAAAACTTTGACCCATTGAGTACGTAGCTACTCCCTTCTTTCTTTACGCGAGTCTGTATTCCAGCGACATCTGATCCCATACCTGGTTCTGAACAGGCAAAACTCACGAATTTGAGTTCCTCGGTAAGTGGGCGTAAATACTTCTCTTTCTGATTATCAGTCCCAGCAACAAGAATTGGTTCAGCACCTAGTGTGTTTACATAGATGCTGGTGGTCATTCCTGCACATCCAGCAGCCAGTTCTTCCACTGTGATGCATTGTTCGATTGAGCCTAGACCAAGACCCCCATATTGCTTTGGAAGAGAGAGGTTCATGAGTCCTTCTTCCCAACACTTCTGGATTATTGGACGTGGAAACTCTCCAGTCTTGTCATAGTAATGCGCGTAAGGAATCATATACTCCTGCGCAAACTTTCTAGCCCTATTTTGCAACTTTTGTTGTTCATCTGATAGCCTGAACTCTACCATTATGCTCCCTCAATGAAATATGCAGTTTCTGACTTTTTCTCAAGTGGTATAAGTCAGTTGCTAAAGGGCAGTGTGCCCGTTCAATGTTAATATTATGAAGTCGATGTAATGTGTCTTACAACTTCTGGAAGGTTCCATTTTAACTCCAATTCTAAAGCCCCGCCTTCAGGACCTGGGCATCGCCTGACACACGTGCGACAAGCAACACAGAGCCAGAGATCTACTTCTACTGCACCAAATCCAGGAGCCTCTTTCTCTAATGGGATGTCTTTTGAGGGTTTTACTGTGGCAAGATTTTGAACAGTCTTGTAGAATAGAGCGCGATTGGATGGTAATTGCGAGAGAGCTTCATCAGAGATTTCGAAGAACTTGGGTATCTCGATTCGATCCTCTAGTTCGATAGCATCCTCAGGACACGCAATCTCACAAGACTTACAACCAAGGCATTTCGATTGATCCCATTCAATTGTTCCGAATCCTAGTAGAGGAGCATATCCCATTTGATTTCTGTATTCGTCAAGAACTGATGGGACATCAATATCTACTAAATCGTCAAGAGTGACCTTTGGTCTAGTGCTTGGTATCTTTGCACGTGTACGGTAGGCAAGTAACACTGCTGAGCGAATTTTGTCCTCCACCTCGTTGAGTGTCGTTTCATCAATCACTAAACCATTCACACGAACTGATGCAAGTTTGTCACGGGCTTTCGAGAAAACTTCCAAAGAGTTGGCTAGTTTGCCAATATCAGGCGCCTTCAGCTCGCTCAAGATTATCTGAAGCTCTAGCTTAGCCTCAGAGAGTTGTAGAGCAAGAGCACACGCTGTCTGTATAGTAATTTCAGCCTCTGATGGTGTTCTTGGAACATCATAAAGAATGTAGCCATGGCTCTCACCAGCTATGGTGAGAAGTTCATCACGTTTCATTCTGAGGAGGTGTTTGAGAATTCTGTCTGACGGAATATTTGTTCTCTCAGCAAGGTCATGAGCGGTGAGAGCTCCAAGTTCTCTGATTAGAATCAGGATTGTGCCTCTCTCGAGTTCATTATCAAGGTAGGTGTCCATCATTGTTTGGTATACTTCAGGATCCAATTTTTCTCCATAAACATTGGTTCCGGATACAAGATTAGGACCCTTCTCTAAAGTGATTTTCAACCTGAAACGTGCAAATGCTTCGAGTCCTGCTGAAACAAGAAGTCTTAGATTTTCAGCATCATCAGATGTTTGAACTGTCAGAACTGCTTCGGTGACATTGTCAATTGTTTCTCTGAGTTTATTCATTGGATTTGAAAGCTTAGTTTCATCATACACTCCCAAAATCTGCAAGCGTTCAAGTAATGTCTGTAACTTTTTCAGAAAGTCATTCGTTGTGTCAGCAAGGTCATCTTCTAGTGATTTAACCATGCCGCGGACTTGTTGTACGATTCTCTTTAGGACAAGCGTGGTGTTTGGGATTTCTGTGAGAACCTTGGAGAAGACGGGAGCGTCACCATCAAGGCCAACCATCTCAACCTCGCCTCTCTGCATCATGGTAACAAGAGCATTCTGGACTGTTTGGGGTGAGGTCTGCATGAGTTCCCCTATTTGAACGACTGTTTTAGAACCCATTTTTCCCAGTATTAACATAATCACTCCACGATTGGCTTCAGTGAGCATGTTGCCCACGACGAGCTTGCTATATCTGGTGTCATCAATTCGGCCCTCTCGTTTTCCTCGTTTTACTTGAGCAATAGCTCTCAACCCAGGACCGTATCTGGTTTTTGACCCAAGGTTTTGAAGTGCATCTAGAGCAATGTCAGGTTCTGTTTCAGCTTTTATTTTGGCTTCATTGAGGGCCTCGATCAAAGACACCAGTTCGTCCTGTGCAGATTTTGCATCTGACGCTGTATTCATTTCAAATTCGTTTGTAACTGATTCAATTTCATCAATCAAGTCAGATATAATTGAGAAGGCACTTGTCAAGTCTACATCAATGCTAGTATCTCGGATTTCCTCAACCTCAGTCATCCTGCTAAGAGTAGTGTTGAGTAGATCTTTCAGTCCAGCTAATGTTTCAGACTCTGTTTTCGACAGTGCCTCTTCGAGGTTGGAAACAGCTTCTTTGAGAATACCCTTATCGCGTATCTCAGAAACCATGTTGCTTTTTTCAACAGCTTTCAAGAATTTCTCATAGTATGAGTCTGGAAAAGCAAGAATTGCATCAGTCAAAGGCGCCAACTCTGTCTTAAGATGGTCAAGTTCCTCCTTGACCCTACTGAGTGGTATTGCAGACTCTTCTTTGAGACCACCAAGAACTAGTATCATATCCAACATACGTTGTCTCTTCGGAGCAATTGGTTTCTCTGGTGTTGGTCGACTCATTCAGTCACCTCCATCCACTTCCCTGCAGTTCCTTCATGGACTGGTGTGGATCCCAACTCTTTCGCTCGTTTCACCATTTCATTAATTGCATTAGTGAAACGTTCAGGTTCTGCACTGAACATTCTAAACATTTCAACGCGTTCACCTTTCCAACCAATAGCATTCAAAATATCTCGAGAAACATCTACCTGCACTTGAGCAATCTCGTTCCCAGTTCCTCCGATATGACAACGGTCTTTCTCACAAGCTGCAACCATTACAGTGCTAGCACCATTTTCAAAGGCTTTGAGAAGGTCTATGACACTTACGCGGCCCGCGCAAGGAACTGGAATAAGACGCGTGCTAGCAGGATATTCCATTCGTCGGGTTCCAACGATGTCTATTGTGGATACAGAACATTCTTCACAATAGAAACAAAGCGTGATTGGATATTCTGAACCTGCACCTTCCAGTGCGGCATCAATCTCAGACCAAAGTTGTTCATTAGATAGGAAATTAAGTTGAGTAGCTCCGGATGGGCACAAACTCTGACAGACACCACAAGAGTGACAATTTAGAGTGTCAATTGCCGCCTTGAAAAGGATCTTTTGTTCTTCATCGGTCTCCTCTGCTTCTACCTGTTCAATCATCAGAGGAACTCCACGTGGGCACTGTTGAGCACAAAGACTACATCCAACGCAGTCATCTACATCTAATACAGCACCGCGTGTGACTGATTCAATCTTTCCACCTTGTAATTCATTATGAATTATGAGCGCACTGGCTTGGGCATCTGTCACAGCTTCGAAGACAAACTGGGGACGTGTGACGCATCCCGCTGCAACAACACCACGGCGACGGGTTTCATTTCTTCTTAGTTTGCCATAGAGTTCCTTTACATGACCATCATCTTCGATGGCATATCCTAACGTTTCAGAAAGCTCTGAAGTCCCATCAGGAGGGAGAACTGCGGAGGAGAGAACCAGTAGGTCAACGGGTGTTTCCAGATATTTGTCAAGCAGAGAGTCATAGATTCGTACATGTGTGGTATCATCTTTCTCCCAAGTCATACTGACTCGACCACGGATATAGTCAACGCCTTTTTCCCGTGATTCTTTGTAAATCATCTCGTTCTCAAATGGAACTCTAATATCCATGTAGACAATTCTGACATGCGCATCAGGTATCCTTTCGAGGATTTCTAGAGAGTTGTCAATTGCAAAAGTGCAACATAGTTTGCTACAGTCTTTTTTGTAGTCTTCGTCCCTACTTCCAACGCACTGCACCATTACTATGTCTTTGACTGGATTACCATCAGATGGTCGAACAAGTTCACCGCCGGAGAGCATGCATGAAAGCTCAAACTGAGTTATGACATTTGGATTCTTCCCGTAACGGTACTCTTCCATGGATGTTGGTTTGAATTCCTTGAATCCAGTAGCTAATACTATGGCAGAGCATTCCAAGGTCTTCTCTTCATTATTCTCGGATAAATAGTGAACTACAAAGTCACCCATCTCACCTGTAATATACCTTATTTTTGTCCTGGTCATTATCTCAATGTTGTCATCATTTTGAAGTGCTTCTAATCGACCGCCAAGTATCTCTTTACCTGACTTGCCCGTGGGAGCAACCACAGGAAGACTCTTGACATGCCCTCCTAGCTCATCAGTGAGTTCTATTAGAGAGACCCTGTAGCCGAGATTCGACAGACTAAGTGCAGATTCGATGCCAGCAATCCCTCCTCCAACAACAGTGACGTGCGGAGCAATCTCCTTTTGTTCTAATACTCGCTTTGTGGATTTTGCAGACCTTGCGAGTGTACCGCGAATCATATCCACAGATTTCTTGTTTGCTTCATCCAAGTCTTTATGCACCCATGCCGAGTGCTCTCTAATATTCGTATATTGAATCTGAGAACTGTTAATACTCTTTGAGTCAAGATATTGATCAATTCGTGGCTGAATTTTCTGGCTGGAACATGCTGCAATCACGAGACGTCCATCACTATTCTTGACTAATTCTGAAATTTTTACCAGACCTTCTTCTTGACATACAAAATCATGAACAGTCACAGAAGAAGCCAAGTTCATCTTTTTGATCTGAGTTTCTAGGAAGTCAAATCCCAACTGAAGCTGTTTGCCACAGGTACAGATGAGTACCGCTGATTTGTTGTCATCCATCTGTTCGTTTCACTTCCTGCTTTGGAGTATTTTAGATACAACTGCACGAGCTTGGGTTACACTCTCAGGGACTTCTGCAGGCCCCAGAGCTGTGCCACATGCATAGATATGATCACCCACCACGACCTCATTCTCAGAAACTGGATCAGCAATTCCCACAAATCCACTTGCAGACTTTACTCCAAGTGTTTCTATAAGTCTGCTAGTACCCTCCTGGGGCTCTAATGCTGATGAGAGAACAAAGAGATCAACTGTATACTTGAGATATTTGTTCAGGAGTGAATCGTAGACAGTGATATCCAAAGCATCATCAGTGCGAGACTGGATAAGAGAAACCCTGCCTCGGATGAATTCCACTCCTGAATTCCGGGAGTCACGATAGTATCGCTCATACCTGTCATAGGTGCGGATGTCCATATATACAACGCTGACCTGAACATCATCTCGTTCATTTGCTAGAATGTTGGCATGTTTGAGAGCAAATATGCAACATATCTTAGAACAGTATGGGTAGTAGTTCTCATCTCTACTTCCAACACACTGCACCATCAATACTCTTTTTGCATGCTTGCCATCAGATGGTCTTACAGGTACTCCACTTGACTCTCCATTAGGGTCGATCATCTTAGCTAGTTCAAGCTGGGTTACTATGTTAGGATGTTTTCCATAGCTATACTCAACAACATTGACAGGTTGCATCTCATGATACCCGGTTGCAATAATAATATCTGAGATTTGGATTGTTTCTTCAGTTGGTTGAGCAGCCAAATTGATTGCTTTCGTTGGACAGTCTTCTTCAGCCTTTTTTGCACCATCATCCATTTTTGTAGGGTCAAAGACCACAGCTTGTGGTTGACACTGTGGTGACAGAAGACAGTAAGCCTTTGATTTTTCTAAACAGAGCCCGCACATCGTGCATTTTTTGGGATTGACATACTCTGGACCAACATTGAGCTTGACTGTGAAATTCCCAGGTTTACCCGTTATCTCAGCCACTTCGCTATTCATTCTCAGTGTTATATTTGGTTGGTCAATGAGTGCGCTTCTATAGAAGCACTTTCGGATTCCTGGACGCCAACGATTTCCTTCAAAACAATAGAAACAGTCATCGGTTGGAAACGCTTTGTAGAGATCGAGCGCATTACCACCTACAGTTTCTTGCTTTTCAACAAGGACTGTTTTAATCCCTGAGTCTGCAAGTTCAATAGCGGCTGTCATCCCTGCAACGCCGGCTCCAATGATGAGGACCGGATTTGACATTCTTCTTCACCTCATCCGGTCAAATGATCCAAAATTGGGTCTGCAGGAACCCTATTCATGCTAAGTCCAACTTCTTCCTCATCCATCCCCAATGCTAAACCAAGTATTTGAGGATAAAGAAGTACTGGCAGATTGTATTCTTCTCCATAAGACTCTTTGAGACCAAGCTGTTGCAAATCCAATTGGTTTCCGCATGCAGGACAGACCACAGTAATGAATTCTGCTCCAGACTCTTTCATTGACTTCAACTTATCACGAGCTAATCTAATCCCAATGTTTTCGTCGACAGGTAGAATGGTTGCACCGCAACATTGTTTCCATATTGGATATTCTACAACTGAAGCTCCCGTAACCTGAATTAGTTCGTCTAGATACTCTGGTCGGAATTCGGTAACATCAGCAGGACGAAGAACATGACAACCATAGTGAATTGCAATTCCTACACCATCTAGTGGTTTTGTGATTTTTTTCCTGATCTCTTCAATCCCAATGTCCGTATATAGAGCCTCTACAAAATGACGCGGAGTGATTGTACCTTTGAATTCAATACCATCCTTTTTCAAAATAGCATTGACTTTCTTTTTATAATCATCATCATGTTTGAGAAAATGGTATGTGTCTTTCAGAGAGCCAAAGCATCCATTGCATGGTGTGACAATATCATGACCGTTTTTTTCTGCTATGGCTAAGGTTCTCGCATTTACTGTAAGCCACCCCATATAGTCAATGGCACGAAGATTGGGGCTTCCGCAACAGGCGACTCCTTCCATGTACTCCAATTGCATGTCAAAAGCTGTAGCAACTTTAATCATAGCAGCCTCATAGTTTGGATAGTTTGCAGGTACACTGCAACCCATGTATAGATTGTAAACTGGCATTCTACTCACCACCACCCACAAGTCTGCCTGTTCTGGTTTCTTTCAGAATATCTTTCACAGAATCAACTGCTAGACCAGGCACCTCAGGTTCTAAACCCATGTCTTCACGCTCCCAATCAGCAGTAACAGTATAGAGCTGACCTTTCTCAAGTAGTTCTTTACCCAGACCAACAATATTCGGTGGGACTTTACCTTCTTCAGCTGCCAGATTTTTGCAGTCAAAGAAAATGTCTGTGACTCTTACCTTCTGAGGACAACGTTCTTGGCACTGAAAACATGTCAAACAAAGCCAGATTTCGTCAGAGGAAAGGACTTCATCGCGCATCCCCAAAAGTATCATTCGAATTAACTGATGTGGTTTATATTTCCAAATATTTGCAATGGGACATGCTGCAGTGCAGGTTGAACAAGCAAAACAAGCAGAAAGTTCTTCCCCGTTCGGCATGCTATGAATCTCTTCACGAAACTTGGTGTCAAGTTTTGACATGTCAATAGGGTCAATCAATGTGACTGGGGGACCAGTCGATTCTTTCGTTTCAGCCATGGGTGGACACCACATGTATGTTTAGGCAATTCCGCCAGTTGGCTGAGCAATTTTGTAGCCCATATTAAAAGTTTGCAGAAACGACGAATTATTGAATTTGTTGTTATTGGACTTTCAATAATCAATCGGGAATTCCCTTCAGATATATCAGTCGAAGCATACCAATTACACACAGAACTACTACAGATACATACAAAATGGGAGCCAAGATGCCCCATGGTGTTGAGGGATATAACAGTCCGCCTGAAATTGCAAGCGTAATACAGATTAAGCAAGTTAAGTAGACAGCCCATTTCTTGTGTACTGACATGAATCTGGCATTGCCCAAGGGGCTCTTAGGACTTTCTATACTAGAGCGTTTGTAGCATGTCATTTACTCTTCCAACTCGGACTCTCAAGCCTTCATACGGATTTAACGAAATTTGGCGTATTTCCGTACTTGTTCTAATTAGATATGCTTTAAGATCCTCTGTGCTGCCCTTCATTTTAGTGAGGATTGGACTCCCTTCACCTAGTAAGCGAAGCGTGTTAGTAAGGGCTATTTGGAATTTATCATGTTCGTTGGCAATTCTATCACGAGCATCATCTATGAAGTTGAGAAGTGATGCGACCTCTTTAGTAATGTCGTCTTTTTTCATTCAGGGAGTTCCTCCTCAGTGACAATACGGACAACCGTACCATCCCGTAGCCAAGCTCTTGCATTGGCAGCAGGAATCATTGCAACATCTTCCTTCTTGAATGGACCGTATGTCTTCTCATCCAGTCCTAAGAAAGCATCGATAATTGGTTGTAGAAATCGTACGGTGACATATTCAACTGTTTCAGAGGAGGGGGTCCTAGTTTTTCTCACATCGTCTTTGGCTTTCTTCTTCTTAGGTTTGGATCCAGCTAGTGAGTCGTTGATAAACTCGGTGTGGCCATCAAGAGCTCGTTGGGTTCTATTGAATAATTCTTCCTCAGCGAGTGTCATATCCCCTTTTGGTCTGTATCCCGAAAGAGCAGCTTTTAGTATCTTCTGTCTTCGAATTGTTAAAAGGTCTTCAATTATGAATTCAAGATTGAGGGCTTCTTGAGTCAGTAAATCAGCTTGGATTCGTTTTTCAGCATCCGTTGATGCCAATGCCAAACGCACACTAGAGAGATAAGCTACCATCTTGCTTAATCGAAGGTCGCCCAAGTCTTGGAGACCTTCATTCTGTACTTCATTTTCCCATGTAGATTTGATATCATCATAACCTAGTTCACTCAATGATGGCAACTCCTTTGCACAGAACAAATGCTGCTGCTGGTGTTGGTAACTCTACTGACTCCCCATGATATGGACCATATGTTTCATCACCAATTCTAAAACGAGGCACTCCTGGAGATTTGTGAAGGAACTTGATTTTCATTTGTCCATCACTAAATGCAATAGCGTCCTGAAAAGGATCAAAGTCATCTAGCTCATCTCTACTCAGCTGGTTGACTAAGAATCCTGTCTTTCCATTCAAACTCCCAATTAGACGAATGACTCGATGAATATCATGGGTTACTGGACGGTCTATCTCGCCACCATAGAGCTCTGCCGCTTTCTCTGCAAGTTCCTGCCATGATTTCTGTCCGATGTCTTTTGCTTCAGGGTTCAGAATAGGTGGATTTCTTAGAAGTCCTTCAAGGGCAGCAACTTTTCCTTTTTTGAGTGGTTTCACCCACCTCTCAGTTCCATTGTACGAGTCTATGTTTCGCACAAACTCAACAATAGCATCGGCTATCTTCCCACCCCATCCTGGAAAATCACGATCTGGTACTCTTTTCACTTGGCCCTGAGTAACGATTACTTTCTCGGTGTTAAGACCAAGACCCATTATATAGTGCACAATCTGAATACGGCCACTTGAATCAAGTGAGTAGACACGAGGGTCGCGAACACGAACATGATAGCCTCTATGACCGCTATAATTGAGTTGGACAAATTCAGGGTCAAATCCGAAATCATTCACAATGAATTTGTCATAGAGCTTCACGGTATATTTTTTCGCTTCGCCAAGACAGTTCTCACATACCCACTTTCTTGTACTGAAACTCTTACCACCGCAGTCTGGACAATTTTCAGGATGAATACCAGTTCCAGTTTTATGACATTCCTTTTCGTTACAACGCCATGCATCATGGTCCTTTGCACATGATAAATCTAAATGATCTGCATCAATATCAAAGACAAGTTCAGCCCCAAACCATTCTTTCTCATCCATATGGCGTGCAACTGGTATCTTATAGAACGCGGCTGAATGATAGACACTGTGTGGAGCTACAGATGTTAAATCTCGTATCAGTTCATCACGATTCAGATATCCAACATGTCTCCTCCAAGTTGTCGTCTGGATGTCATCGGATCCACAATTTGGGCATTTTTTGATATTTGAAAGGGACGTTCCTGACTGTCCACAACCAGTTGTTACATTATGACCGGACTCGTCGCGACCTTTTCTCATCGGGCAAAACCAATTGTATTCCCAGCTCTGTATGCCAAACTCTCTATTATGTATCTTATCTGGAATATCAATCGTATCAGGATTAGATTTATAGTATTCATGGAACATGAATCTCAGTTTCAAAACAGTACTTGTGAAACCTTGATTCTGATTCGACATACACTAGAACTCCATTATTCGGAACCGATGTGTTCAGAGTTTCTTGTCTTCTTATCTACGTTCTACGCGTGGCGCAAGAACGAAGCTTATACTTCCAGCCTCAGCTATTGGAAATTCCAACATCATTGGTTTGTTGGAGGTGAATTGAAGCATTAGGCTGTCACTAGCAATCGCTTTTGAAATCTCTGCCAAGTAGTTCAGAGCATACATCGCTACCGATTTGTCTGATACTTCTAGCTGGAAAAGTGCTGGTGCATCACCTTTTGTTGTCAATGCAACATTAGCTTCACCAGTATCACCCTCACCAGCAAAGGTGAGTTGTTCTGGTTCTGCACTGATCTTCACATGGCTAGATACAACTCCAATATCTTTGATTGCTTGCTTGAATGTATCAGCCAATAGTTCTGCCTTGACGTCGAATTGAATTCCAGGTTTCTTTGTCTGATCATCAGGTGGCGTTAAGAGTTGAAGTTTAAACACTCTACTCGCTTGTCCGACCATTCTAATCTCAAACCGGTTTTCAGACTCGTCAAGATTAAATTCAAGATGCTCATCTCCAGCCATCCGCTTACTCACCTTGGCGAGTTCATCGATACCCAAGCAAATGTCATGTTCTCCTTTGCATGAGTATTCCTGAAAGATTCCAGAGGGAAGTATCAAATCAACCATTGCAGCTTTTGATGAGTCAAGCTGACGTAACGATATTCCAGATTCATTCACACGGAAATGTGCCTCTGTGAGCAAAGTTGCAAGAGCATCTACAATCTGTTTCCATGTTTTAGTGCTGTCGAGGGTTGCGTGAAACATGCCAATATCTCCAACTGTCTGTAAATGCGTAAACTGGCATATAAAACCCATATGATGGGTTATCATATGAGCTGTCAGTTACGCTAATTATCTTTGAACTAGATTCTCAAAATTGATTTCCCATTTAAAATGTACTTCTCGGTGGATTTTATCTTCCGTTTATAGGGAAAATGACTGACTTACTATCGTCGCTCAATTCGTGGTGCTAAAAGGAACTTGATTAGTCCACCTTCTGCAATTGGGAATTCAAGCATCACCGGTTTATTCCCAGTCATTCTGAGGGTTAAACTGTCACTTGAAATTGCTTTTGCTATTTCTGAAAGATAACTAAGAGCATACATTGCAGTGGCTTCTTTTTTTACCTCTAAATCATGGAGGAGCGAATCTTCTCCAATGCTCAATGAAACTTCAGCCTCGCCGACATCACCTGTTCCTCCAAACCCGAGCAATTCTTTTGTTGCTGTAATTTTCAGATGATTAGAAACTACGCCTATATCTTTTACAGCTTGTTTGAAGGCATCAGAGTACAATTCAGCCCTTATCTCAAATGATGGACTTATCTTCTTAGTCTTCTCTTCAGGTGGTGTGAGGAGTTGAATCTTGAATGTTCGTTCAGCTTGACCTATCATCCTGATTTCAAAACGTTTCTGAGATTCGGCTAGAGTGAATTCAAGTCTATCATCACCAGCAATTCTTTTGCTCACTTTGACAAGCTCATCCAATCCTAGACTGACCTCATGTTCGTCTTTGCAGTTATACTCTTGAAATATACTTGAAGGGAGAAATAGGTCGACCATAGCAGCTCTTGATGAGTCATATTGTATTAGTGAAATTCCATCTTTGTTGATTAGAAAGTGAGCTTCTGTGAGTAGTGTTGCAAGGGCATCAACAATTTGTTTCCAAGTCTTACTATTGTCAAGAGTTGCATGAAACATCTTATTCTATACCTCATTCACTCATTGTCCTAGTTACTTTTTCTTCCATATCTAGAACTTCCTTGTAGAGTGCTATATCTAATGAATCGATATCATGTGCAATTGAGGCGTTCAATCTGAGTTCTTTTCCATCGTCAGTTGTTTTCTCTGTCACCTCTCCTATGAACAAGTACTTCTTACTTAGTTCCAAGGATCCTTCGACACTGACTTGAATTTTCCCTGCGTTTTTCACATCTTCATCGTATATGTCTTGGACAACTGCGAGTCCCGGGCTAGCATCAACAACGATTCCCATTATTCTGACAGGTCCACTAGTATCTTTAGACAGTTTTCGAATCTTAGTAAGTTTGGATGGTTTTCGATGTGGGAAGCTCTTCTCTTCGGTCACTTTGATTACACCATTTGATTTAGTAGGCGAAATTGAGTAACAAGTCATTTAGGCAGCTGTATCTTGAGGGCTATAAATTTGTCAGTACCTTCGCCAAGTATGTTTACACTCTGTACATCTATAGAATTCAGTTGCACCCTCATCACCTCGTCTTGTCTGGAGCGTCCAATAATAGGCATCATTATTTCCACATTTGGGACAAGTTTCCTTTGTAACAGGCATGGGAATAGTATCATCGTCTACAACAATTATCTTGTCACGAGGTGTTTTCTCAAGGTTTTGAGAAACCGTGAGCTTCCCTTTGATACCCTTGGTGTTTCCACAGCTTCTGCATTTTAGAACTCTATTACCTTCATCATCTGTAGTTGGTACCATCATTGCTCCACATTTATCGCAAAATTCCATGTAACATTCACTTCCCGGCAGCAGCGTTTAGATTTCAATTAAGCATTACGACAATGAACACTTTGAGATTAGGGTAATGAGGAGATGTGTTGTTCTAGGAAATATTGGAATGCGAGTGCAGCAATCTCTCCCTCTCTGTTTCTATTAGTCTTGGAATCTATGTTAAGTGATTGAATAAGAGCATCAACAGTTCCCTGTACGGTAATTTTTCCTTTCATCCACAGATATGCAATGATTGCCTCATAAGCATCAGCAGCTTTCCCAATATCAGTTCTATGGGATATATGTTGGTAGATTTCCGTTGCACGTATCGCACGGGCAAGTACACTGTCCCTGACCTTATCACCAGTAGCATGACCAAGCACGTTGGATTTCGCTAAAGAGTAACAAAGATTGATAATACCATCACCCACTTTTGCAAGTCCTTTATCATTCATGATTTCTTCAACAGTTTCATGCTGGACAAAGGTTTCCCACATGCAAAGAGCCGCTCCAAGTGTTTTTCAGTCAATATTGTGATCTGAAACAGCTTGTCTGAATTTCTTGCGGAACTCTTCGGTTCTAGCAAGCATCTTTTCAAGAGCCTCTCTGAGGATAACATTTGACTGACGTCTCTTTGTTCGTAGGGTAAGGATTGGGCTAGCAAGTAGTGGATGTTCGATGCTGTAACCAGCAAATTCCACTGCTGGTTCTTCCAACAGCGTCTTACGAAGTAGATTTGGGAATGAATGTCCCTCTCCACCAATCTCAAATTTAATTTCAAATTTTGAATATTCAATAGTTCTTGGCTTCATATCTAATGCCTCCTATTACTTCTGTGGCGATCATCGCCTCTTCTTTCGCGTCTGTCTCCACCTCTTCTACGTTGATCGTCAAATCTTCTAGCTCCGCGGTCATCTCGGTCATATCGTCTGTGTTCATATGAGCGTCTGCGAGGTGCTAAATCAGGTCTTGGTTCAAGACCAAATCTCATTCCATAATCATTTGCAACTTCTCGAGTTTCGCGGTTCTCACATCGAAGACAGAACATGTTATTATGTGTAGTGAGGGTCAGGGGATTTCCACACCTTATACATACTCCAAAAATGACTCCGAGTTCAGGCCCGACAAGAGTCAGTTCTACAGGAATCTGGTGCGTGTTGAGAGCTGCAGCACGAACTATGTCATTCTGTTTGACTACATCTTGCATGCTCTTTACATATCTTCGAGTTACATTGCTTATGTGCAGTTCACCCACTAAGCCACTATGATAGTCCAAATCGTTGATACGCACTATTTTGACTTCAGCACGTTGATCAAATACAATGGTGACTTCACCAATTAGGATGTCACCTTTCTTTGGAAGAGATAGTTTCATCCCACCATCAGGACTGACTATTCTGATACTACGTTCCTTTAGGTCCATATCAACTCGTCCGGGAGCTGCGGCATAAACAATACCATCCTTCTCATAAGTACCAAAACTTGGCATCAACTCTTCGATAACACAAAGTTGATCTCCAGGTACTACGATATCGCCGCTCTTTACATCTGCCATTCTATTCACGCTCTTTGACACATATTCGATACAGATCTACATCCACCAAGTGTTTCGGTTTTTTATGGTATTCGAACAGTCGACCAATTGGAAACTGAAATGTTTCAAGCTGTGTCACTGTGGCACCTAGCTTCTCTATTTCTTTGCTCAGAAACACCCTGTTCTTGTCGCCAGCGAGGTGCATGCTGTATATCACATCAGCAATAGAGATAGCTGTTTTTAGGAATCTCAAATCGGCACCCCGATTTTTCACTCCGAACGGGGGATTACTTACCACTGTATCTATTGGACAGCATAGCTGTAAGGAGGAAACATCTCCCAGAATCCAGTCTACGATGTCTTCTATTCCAAGCAATCGTGAGTTCAGTTGAGACGCCTTTAAGGCTTTGCTTTGTACATCAAATCCAATGACCTTGTTTGCACCTAGTAGGGCTGCGCCAATAGCAAAAATTCCATCACCACATCCTAAATCAAACACTATTCTATCAGTGATGTCATTGTGTTCCATTTGTGCCGAATATAGAACAGAAGCAGCTATTGATGCAGGAGTTGGGTATTGTTCCAATGCAACACTATATTCATCAAGTCGTTTCATTGATTCAAGTGCAATTTCAAGATCCCTAAGCCGCAAGAACTCCACCGATTTGATGATTTGATTAATAACTGAAAAAAGTCTGTATTGATGAATTATGCGATTTGTACATGAAAAAGAGCTGGGTAATACCTACTCTTAACAGTTCCATATGCTCCATAGGTTCCAGTTGAAATCCAGTGGAACTTGCCTCAAGTTCTTATGGAAGTATTTATGTTCCAGATTGTGCTTTTCATGATAGATTCAAACTGGAGAAGATGACGAGATGGAGAAACCGCTTGATAAGCTATTTGACAAGTTCTTGCAAGGTCAGGCTATTTTTAGAGATAGGACAGCTCTAAGACCAACTTACGTGCCTCAGAGCCTTCCATACAGAGATGACCAAATGAGTCGAATTGGATCCATCTTGGGACCAGCACTCAGAGGAGCTCCACCTTCAAACATTCTATGCTATGGAAAGACTGGAACTGGCAAGACTGTGGTGGCAAGATATGTACTTGAGATGCTAGTCAATAAAGCAAAAGAAAGTGGAATAACCGCACCCTTAACTGCATTTGTAAACTGCAGGATAGTTGGGACAAACTATAGAGTGTTAAAACGGTTGTGTGATGCGATTGAAGCAACTATGCCTGATGGGTCTGAAGTACCATTCACAGGTCTTCCCACTGATGAGATACGAGATGTTCTGAAGAATAAGTTGGACTCCGATACGAATATCCTTACAGTTGTGCTTGATGAAGTTGACAGTTTGTTGAAACGTGATGTGGGACAAGGTAACGATATTCTCTATGGATTGACTAGGATGAACGGAGAGCTAGAAAATAGTAGAATATCAATCATAGGCATAAGTAATGACCTGAAGTTCAAAGAGATGCTAGATCCAAGGGTTCTATCTACGCTTGGAGAAGAAGAGGTGATTTTCTCTCCCTATAATGCTGTAGAGCTGAAAGGCATTCTAAAACAGAGAGTAGAACTGGCCTTCAATAGAAGTGCCATAAGTGATGAGGGAGTGATTAATCTTGTTGGAGCTCTAGCAGCTCAGGAACACGGAGACGCTCGTAGAGCACTTGATTTGTTGAGAACTGCAGGCGAACTTGCTGAGAGAAGGGGTGATAGTACTGTTACCCAAGAACATGTCCGAGAAGCACAGAAAGTCATTGAACGTGACACCATAACTGAAACAGTAAAGACCCTTCCAATGCAATCAAAGGCAGTTCTGTTTGCTGTTTATGTCTTAGCCAGTAAGGGCCAACGAGATATTTTCACTGGTGAGTGTTATAACATCTACTCGGAGATAGCAAAATCTCTCTCTATAGACACATTGACTCAGAGACGTGTATCTGATCTAATCTCGGAGTTGGATATGTTAGGACTGATTAATACTACAGTGATTTCTAAGGGGCGCTATGGTAGGACAAAGAAAATCAAACTGGCTGTGAGTAAGAAACAGATTGGTGTCATTTTGGACGATGATATTCGTCTCAGTAAGATGGCACAGGACATCCTTGATTAAACAGGTCATGATTTTGATTACAATCTAGACATATCGTAGAAGAATCTCACACCTGGCGCACCGGTCCGTAGATTCAGAAAAGTGATGATACCAGGAGTTGGTACTACTCCCTGTTTGCGCATGAAATCGGTCTGGGACTGAAATGTCCCAGAGTTGATGATTTGAACTCCACGATAGTTATCAACTGCATTGTGATGGCAATGACCAAAGTGTACTATATCTGGAGGAATATCAATCACCATCCAGTCTCTATGAAGTGGAGCGAGTTCGGTCTTTCCTCCATACATTGGTACAAGATGACGTTTTTTGAGAAGCTCTATCATTGGTTTTGCAGGTTCCGTGTATGAAGCTCCAGGAATGTTTGTGACAAGGTCATCCATACTATCTCCATGTGTCAAGAGAATATTTACACCTTCGACAATTACTTGACTCGGGTCGCCCAACATAGTGATACGTTTTCCAAGGTTGTATAATGGTTCTGCAAATTCCTTGGCAATGGGAGGTTTAGGAAGAGCTTGTCGGTTAGCATCATGATTGCCAGGAATGCAGAATATTTTGATTTGGTTAGGAAGTCTACTCAACTTACTCGCAAAAAGCGCATATTGTTCGTAAATACTCTCAATTCTCAGGTCGTTTCTCTGGGTGGGATAAACACTGATTCCATCAATCATGTCACCAGCAACGAAGAGATACCTGATTTGTTTCACAATTGCTTTGTCCTCTTCATCAATACCACGACCATTCATCCAATCAATGAATTTGTCAAACTCATCCTCTAGGAATTCTTTGCTTCCGCAGTGAATGTCTGAAATGAAGACGGCATAAACATCTCTTCTGGCTCTACCTACATCTCGGGCTGTTGGAATATCGGGGAATATCACATCATCCGCAATCATCCTCGCATCCTCGTCGACAAATCCAGATATACAGGTTATTTCATCGAGAAGTAGCGAGTTTGCCTTTTCAGAGAGCTGCTGTCCCTTTAGACCCTCTCGAGTCGCAGGGACTATACAAATAATTGAGTCTTCTGCATCTTCAAGATCAATGATTACGTTTCGTGACTGAGAGATGCTCTTGTTCTTTACAATTCCAAGTACTGTCTGAGTTGTGCGACTCGATGTACGTATCCCCTCCCTATTCATTGCCCGTCTCTGCTTTGTAGAGTCCTTTCTTAGTTTGGCAACCTGTGGTGAAACTGCATTCTGAGTGTCAATTCTGCTCAAGTATATTCTTTTGATGCGATTGAACCGGTCTGTAAAGAGTGCTAAGAAATCCTCTACTGTTCCCGCAGATCCCACCATTGCAGCCTCGGGGTTCTTCTCAATACGGAAAGACCATCCGTCTTCTTCATCAAGAGTAGAGGTTTGTAGTGATGGTTCACTGTCTTCTCTTTCAGAATTATCCATAGCTATCTCTACTTCTTCGACAGATACTGGTTCAGAGGTAATACCTTCGATGAGTGATTTTACATAGTGACGCGAGAGCACTGCTGGGTGCTTTCCAACCTCATTAGTAATAAGAATGGATTTTATGGTTTCAATGGGGGCATCTAGATGTAAAATATATTCAAGTGCTTCAGGTGCTACTTGGAAGCCTGATTCAATTAGTAGTTTTAACAAATTACGTCGAGTTGAGGATGTCAATAGGTCACCATTCAAGTTGATACGAGTTTTTCGTTTTAAACATCATCTATCGTGAATGAGATAAGTACAGGAAAACATCCTGCGGGAAATGTAATAAGCCGCCTACATAGAGTTCAAATGGCAACTTCCTTTGTCAGGTGAAAATAATATGGTTAACATCAGGAAACTCCAGCAGACTGGTGGAAAAAATGGAAGTTCCTTTCTGATAATACTTCCAAAGGATTGGATAGTTAGGCAAAAACTGAGTAAGGGAGACCCTGTAGTAGTTGCGGAACGAGAAGATGGTTGTTTGATTGTTGATCCGCGCCTTCCAAAAGCAGGTGAAAGAAGAACGACCACTGCACAAATAGAACAAAATCTGAGATGGGAGATAACAAGCAGATATCTACTTGGTTTTGATGAGATTCGGATTGTCAGTAAAGACCCCATCACGAACGACCAGAGAGATGAATTAAAGCGGATAATCAAACGGTTTGTGGCTCTTGAAGTTACTGAAGAAGACGACCACCAGATAGTGGTACGATGTCTTGTAGATCCTGCAACTTTACCGGTGAATACAGCAATGCGTAGAATGCATCTCATCACTTCCAGAATGATTAGTGACTCATTGATGGCATACTTTGATGGAATCAAAGATGTGGCTAGTGAAGTAGTACAGAGAGATGAGGAGGTTGACCGTCTGTTCTTCTTAATCGTTAGAGAATTGAGGTCTGCGATTCAATACCCGAGAATGAGTGAAATGATGAATATCACACCAGTTGAAGCACTTGATTTTCGACTAGCAGTGCAGTATATTGAAAGGATTGCGGATTTAGCAGTGGATATTGCACAGAGAGTTGGGGACCCAATAGATGCTTCCCTGAAGAAAAAGATGGAACCATTAGTAGGAAAAGTAAGTGGGATGTTCTCAGATGCATTCAATAACTTATTCAAGTTTGATTCAAAGAAGGTAACGTCTGTGATAGAATCTGAAAGAGAACTGATTTCCGAAACAGGAAAGCTTAGACAGCATATTGTAGTTACTCCTAATGGACAACCACAGACTCAAATTTTGGTTGTTGATAGTCTCTTAAGAATGGGCGAAGCTGCAAAGGACATAGTCGACTTGGCATTACCGCATTACTAGAGGAATAAAAATTGACTCAGAAACTGTTTGGTACATCTGGTATAAGGGGATCTATCGCTGAGAAATCGACCCCTGATCTAGCACTTGGACTTGGCAGGGGACTTGGTTCGTTTCTTGATGGAAAGGGGATTGTGGGAGTGGGTGTTGATGCTAGAACTTCACGTGAGATGTTAAGGAGTGCACTTGTCAGCGGTTTAGTTTCAACAGGAGTCAACGTTATAGATTTGGGAATAGCGCCAATGCCTACAGTCGCATATTATAGCACAATCGATGGGATAGCTGCAACTGTAATTATAACAGCTAGTCACAATCCTCCGACGGACAATGGATTCAAGTTCTTCGCATCAGGACGAGAGTTCATCAGATCGGAGGAGAAATTCTTAGAGAATTCTATTTTCAATAGAGAGTACAAAGTAGCAGCCTGGGATAAGATTGGGTCAATTTCGAAGAAGAATATCAAAATGGATTATCTGTCTAGGGTGAAAAAATTCCTCTTGAATAGGGGAGGGTTAAGCAAGAAAACGAAAGTCTTGCTCGATTTAGCAAATGGTGCAGCTACAGATTACACACCTGAACTACTTACAGATCTTGGATTCTCAGTGACAACCATAAACTCTCATCAAGATGGTCATTTTCCGGGGAGACCACCGGAACCATCACCTAGAAACCTCGGTGATGCAATGAGGATGGCTGCAGAGTCTGATTTCGCGGTGACCATGTGTCATGATGGAGATGGAGACAGATTGGCTGTGATTGATGAAGCTGGTGAGTTCATTGATCAGAACCGTGTAATTGCAGTGTTTGCCAGAGATGAAGTGGAGAGGAAGGGAGAAGGAATTGTCCTTACATCAATTGATACCTCTAGTGTGATTGACGAGGTGGTAAACTCAGCAGGAGGTTCAGTGATTCGATCAGCTCTTGGATCACTTCAGGAATTTCTTGCAGGTGAGAGAGGAAAGGATGTGATATTTGCCTCCGAGCCTTGGAAACCGATATTCGCAGAATTTGGTTGGTGGATGGATGGGATTACAGGAGCAGGTCGCTTTGCACAACTAGTTGATGAGCTTGGCGATGGCAGTTGCATGAAGTTAATGAAGACAATTCCAAAGTACCCCATTCTAAGAGACTTTGTACCTTGTCCTGACATGATTAAGCAGTCCTTTTTACCAAGAGTGAAGGAGTTACTTGTTCCTGAGATTAGTGGAGTAGAAAAAGTTCTCGAAGTTGACGGAATTCGAATAGACTACAAAGATGGGTCTTATGTGCTGATTAGAGTTTCAGGAACTGAACCAAAAGCGAGATTATATGTCGGCGCCAAATCAGAACAGATATTGGATAAGACTGCTTCAGTGGCCAAGAAGATAATGGAACAGGTTTTGGACGAACTTCAATAAATGAATTGGCGCCGGGGATGAGACTTGAACGACTTCACAAATTGTGAGACTCTTTGAACTCATGCGTCCGAAGACAGCGGTTACCTCGCTAAAGTAGACGATTCGAGACCGCCTCCATAGCCACTAGGAGACCCCGGCTTAGTCTGATTTGATAGTTGTGGAGATATAACATTAATTGTCTGCATTCTCAAAATGAAAGAATCGAAGATCACGACTGAACGAACTTTAATTGCAGTATTTTTTCCAATGTTCCTGCATCCATAATACTCAATACAAGGTAGTACTCTTAAAATCAGGCTTGGAGAGTTTGCGATAATGTCAGTAGAACAAGTTAAGAATTGGTTGAACTCACTTGAGATACCCTATGAGCTGTTAGAAGACATTAACACATTCGATCTGAAATGGGATGTTGAAGGCACCACATTCGATATCAGGGTTGCAATTCGTGCTGACAAATGGATTCATGTCGCAGTACGTCTTCTTAGGCCAGAAGAAATCCCACAAGAGAGCAAGGAAGAGCTATATGGTTTTCTGCTTCGTGAGAATTGGATGCTTGATGATGTAACATATTCCATGGATGAGAGAGGCAATCTCTATTCGGAAAATGACATACCCGAGCAGACGAATCTTGAGAACTTTAAGAGTGAGCTTGATGCTGTCATCTTCGGTCTCGAACGCTTTTTTACGACAGTGTCAAGTCGATTTGGGATTGAGCCAAGAGGTATATAGAAAGTAATGATTCAAAGCAGTTCAATAGAACTTCATCATACTCTACATCTATTCAATGAGTGCTCTAAGCAGGTCTGCCTTGTAAAGAAGGACAGCTGTTACTATTGCAAGGATAAAATCGAAACTTGTTGAAATGATTAAAATCAAACCCATCGAGGGTGTGTTAATCACCTCGAGTGCTGTTAAAACGGGCAGGAATAGCCGCACACAGATAGCTGCAATGGGAATTACGACGTATCTCTTGGGATTGAAAGAGGCTATGATTTGTAGCGCTCCTAAGGTGATTGCCAGTAGTCCCATTGTCCGCCAATACAATGGGTAGACGGGGACTGTATGCATTCCTGTAGCAATTGCTACAATCAAGTCACCCCAAAGAAGAATAATTAACCCCATGATAGATTCAAAGACTCCACCAAAAGCAATGACTCCCTTGAGTAGACGATTTGAGTTCTTTTGCTCCATCATTTTCACCTTGAATCCACTGCCACTTCCTGATTAGTATGTATGACAATTATTAATGGATAAATGGTGCGGAGGGCGAGATTCGAACTCGCGAATCACTACTGAACGGGGACCTAAACCCCGCGCCTTTGACCTGGCTTGGCAACCTCCGCTTGGTGAAGCAAGGTTGAGAGCAGACCAGTTTTAACCGTTTTGTATTTGTCAGTCTTCAACGGTTTCCCAAGTATTGCTACAACGTGGGCAGCGCCACTTCTTCCTATACTTGCCGCCACCGAACATCTCTTTTCTTACTAGAGCGACGTCATTGAATCCGCATCTTGAGCATACTACATTTTCCATGGAGCGCATCTCAAGCCTCACAAAACATGACTATCATATCTAGTTTTGCTATCTGTATCAGGACACGTCACAATGTTTTTATTAGTCTCGTTAGTTGTCGGCGCGTTTCTATGGTTGGAAACCATAGAAGAATCCATGATTTTCTGGATTTTCCAGTATGAGTGTGATATTCAGATGTCCTCAAAAAGTAGACAAGCAGCGGCAAGGACCAAAGACAAATGGCGAGAGAAGATTTGGTACCAGATCCTTGCACCAGACTATTTCGACAATAAAGAGATAGGTAAAACACCAGCAGGCAGTCCTGAACTCTTGGTAGGTAGAACTGTACAACCCACACTCTACGACATAACAGGGGACTTTGATAGGATTCATGTCAAGTTGCGATTCAAGATATTAGAAGTTGCAGGACAGCAAGCTAAGACTGTGTTCTATGGACATGAATGGAGTTCAGACTATCTAAGAGGGTTAGTGCGGAGAGGTACATCGAGAATTGATTGGATTGGTCCGATTCTTACCAAGGACGACTATTTGATGCGAATTTCAGTCATTGTCTTTACAACTACTCGGGCTAAGACAAGCCAAGAACATGCTGTTAGAAAAGCAATTGAAATGGTCATTAGGGCTCATGCGAAGAAACACGTTTTTGATGAGCTTGTTACCAAGGTGATTCTTGGCGATTTAGCTAAAGAGGTCTATGAAGAAGTCAAGAAAATAATCCCAATTCGACAGTGTGAAATTCGAAAAAGCAAGGTACTCAAAGGACCAGAAGAGGTTAAGATTCGAAGAGCTAGACTTCGAAGAGGCACATCAGCTGATAAAGAAGCTTAGAAGCTCAATCATCTCTTAAGTTCCCATATTCTCAAGCTTGTGAAGTGCTTGCAGCAATAATACCATGAGATTCGCAAGTTTGGTGAGAGCTTCAGTATCTGTTTCATTATCGACTACTTCATTTAGAGCCTTCAGTTTGTTGATCAGGGTCACTCTTAGTTCGGGAATTAACGTTTTTACAGCTTGAGCTTCTACGTCTTGATCTGACTGAGCATATACTATTCGCCTATCACATTTGGCACAATAGATGTCGTCTTTCACCTTGAAAAGTGGAGAACCACATTGAGGACAAGCATCAGCAAGCATTGTAGCTCCTTGTCGTAAAAGATCAGCCATTCTCTTAACAGATGTGTCATCTTTATCGCTCATTATCCTCACTTGGGGTTAAATTTCTATTACAATATAAGATAAGCTACATGATTATTGAGGCTATTTGTGATTTAGACCAGAGCTCTCAAACTCGTTAGTTCTAATGAAAACGTTGATATGGTTAACAAGATGAAAGTCATTTGTTGTTCGCACTCCGTTTGTGCGCAAAGACCATTCAGAGGTGAGTCCATTGGACCCCGAAACACAGAAGAGCATAGACCAGTCTAAGCACCTCCTAAAACAGATATCGGAGGATTCCTCAGTTCCCAGGAATATTAGGCGTGCAGCGAATGAAGCAATCGCTGTTCTTGAAAATGAAACAGACTCTCCAGCTGCGAGAGCGCAAAACGCAATAGCAATCTTAGATGAGCCAAGCCAAGACCCGAACTGCCCAAACCATGCTCGAACTAAGATTTGGCATGTTTCCAGCTTGTTGGAGCCAATTCGTGACTAGCTCTGTTTGGTAAACAATAGTAAATCACTAAGACCAACCAGAACCTAGCAAGGTAATGGAATGGCACCCATTTCCCGGGCCAGTGTTTGCTCATGATAAAGGCGAGGATAAGAGGAATCTATTCGCAGTCGTTGACGCAGATTATGCTGCAAAATCACTTTGACATAGTGCAGCCCACTCCAGAGGTGGCAAGAAGGTTTGGTCTCCCCTATCGCAGCGATATTCCAGATGTGGATATTTGGGACAGAAGTGATCTTCAAGGTATTGTGGCTATTGCATACGAGTCTGTTTTGACTCGTCTTACAGAAGTATTGCGACGGAGATTAGGGGGTGTAATTACCAGAACACCGAGGGTGGCAAAGAGTTCTGTCTATAAAGGAACTGTTCTTGGAAAGGATGAAAGAACGGGACAGACAAAGATTGACCTAGGATTGATATCAGGACTGCTCCCTGATAGAAGACTCCAAAGAGGACAACAAATCATGGTTCAAATACGGGCTCATGACTATGGACGAAAAGCCCCAGTTCTATCTTCAAGCATAACTATTCCTGGACAAGCTGCAGTTCTCCTCCCTGAGCCAGTTGTACGTCTTAGTACAAAAATAAAGGATCAAGAGTCTCGCAGAAATCTTTTGAGCCTCGGTAGGAAGATTAGAGAGCATACAGAGAACTGGGGAGTGTTATGGAGAACTGCAGCAGAGAAACTCACCGAAGAAGAGTTGCGTGACGAGGTGGATGATCTTCTCGATACAGCACAACAGATATTCAATAAATATGATGAGATGGATTCTGCAGGTATTCTCTTCGAAGGTACTAGCAATGCAGATATTGAGTTTCCTCTAGAAGTAAAAGATGCACTTGATAAAACACGTGCAAAAATCAAGCCTACTCTAAAACGACATCATTTCTACAAAAGTGCAGGTTATGCAGCTCTGGTTGATTTGGCAGAGATGATTATTGAAGATCGTCCTGAAGAACGAAGCTATGTTATTTCTAAGCTTGAGAAGGTAGTTTCAAGGGATTTGCCCCGTGTTGATGATTCTATAAACATAGAACATGTTAAGCTAGATGGGAGAAATATTGTGCTTTCTAGGGGAAGAATATCTGAAACTACTTCTAAAGGTTTCATTATTAGAAGACAATTTAGACACACAAATCGGAAATTAAAAATGAATCAGGATGCACATGAAGGCGTTGATGTAGTAGGTGGCGAGGGCGACTATGCATTGACTCAGGTAATTCCAGGCGCGTTTTCGCTATCGACTAATTACTACTCTCGCGATGGTATTGTGAAGGGCACCTATGTCAACATTAACACAGGTGTTGAGGTATATCCGAGCAATGGGAACAGTCCTGGAAGAATTCGATATGTTGACCTTGAGATTGACGTGGTAAAGGCACCAATCACTGAAGACCCGCGTATCATAGATCAGCATCTGCTAAAGAGGGCCGTTCAACGGGGGTTCATCACCCAAGAGATGGCAGATGAGTCATATACAAAGGCGCAAGCAATATGTGATGAGCTCATGGCGTCAAATGAGGTCAGTTCAGAGTCGACGTAATTCCATAAATCTGTAGGATTTAGTCAACAGAGTCGGATGTTCTCATTGATAGATCGATGGCACTCATTATATCCTCAACCGTACCAGCTAAGCTTTCCAAACTACGTGATGATCGGATTGTGACATACACTTGTTGGTCATTAAGTGAACATTCAATCTCAAGACCTTCAGGTAATGGAGTGTTGTCAGGAGAGATGGCTAAAAGGGTTCTTCTTGCATCTTCTTTTGATTCGAAGTTTAGTTTAATGTGTACGCTCATGTTAGCCCTCCTTGCCGGTTTTGGAACTTATCAAACTGAGAATATCATCTCTTGATTCTGCTGAGAGTTCTTTGAACATCAGAGATTTGGGTGAAGTCAGAATTGGATTCAAACTCTTCTTTCTTACAAGTAACAGAACTTTGCTCATATCTATTTTTTCAGCTGCCCAGATTGCTACAGACGAATTGTCGTTGCTTATCAATAGCGGATGTTCCTGATTCACTATACCACTCTCAAGAGCAATACGACCCACATCTGTTAGAATCTCACTCTGAACACCAGCAATCTCAATTGAAGTGCTAGTTTCGGTTGATTTCCCTTTCAATTTGGTTTCCAGTCTCATTATTGTTGAAATGACATCTTTATGATGACTCAAGTAAGTATCAATCAGATTTCGCAACGATCTTCCTCGGTCTCCAATCCATACACTCATTGAAGCTCCTAGCTCTTGTCTAGCCCAAGCAGTTTCTGCAATAGCCTCTAATCCTGATAGATATCTTAGCGGACTAGTTTCAGTTTCTTGGGTTAAAATAAAATCAGTTCCAAGAATATGAGAAATAATGCCTGGTTCGATTTTATCAAGTAGTTTGGAGGTCAGATGTTGGGTAAGATGTTGAGCTTCCTTTCTACTCAATGTACTCATCGGAGAACGAAGTTTGGTGATTGGGATTTCAGCTTCGTTAAGTAATTCATCACAGGCTTTTTGGTTCCCACTTATACCCTGAATGAACGGTCTCGTGTTGTATAGAAATAATTCATCAAGTGGTAGAAAACCAAAACCAAAAAGTCTGATTCCCTTGCGCTCCTCTATCAGTTTTCGCTCTTTGGCTTGCTCAATAATCTCTTTGTTCGCTTTCGGAGATATTTGAGTAGGTCCAGTATGAAGCATTGTTGCTCCTGCAGCAATCTGTAAATCATAATCATGGGTTGTGAGATGTTCAGTAGCAAATGTATAGGCTGTAGCTGGTACTATCTGGTTCGTCCCGAGGGTTAGTGATTCTACCTGTTCAGACTCTGACTTTCCACCAAAGAATATTGGATAGCTTTTTCCCTTACGGATTTTTTTCTTTCCTGTGGTGTCGATGCCCACGAAAATAATAGATTCTGATTCATGTTTGGTCTGAAGATCATCGACTCTGTCTAAGCCTATGACAGACGATTCAAACGATACATGGAATGCTCCACCAGATTTCATGATCGCTCTGCACAAAATTGCAGTAGCAAGCGCGGAACTAGTATAAGGAGAAGAAACTAATAATACTTGTTTGTCATTTTTGAGTGCTGTTTCTGCACACTGTTTTTTCAGTGATGTGAGAGACTCTGAATCACGTGTTTTCTTACTCATTTCATGAGAACAGATTTATCGTGTATGATAAAACTATCTCAAAAGAACAGCAGCTTGGTCAGGGCTGTATTTCCAATCAGCAGGTAAAACCTTCTTTTTACGATAATATTTCGAGAGTCTGTGGATTTTGCTTTCGACAAGTTGAAGACCTCTCTTCGAAGCAAAATCCTTCTTGTTCTCTTCCAAATGGCGGCGGATGGTAGCAGCCTTTGCAATCATATTTCGAAGGTCTTCAGGTACACGCCGTTCAAGGTCATTCTCTCGAAGAATGTCTAAGATGCGTTTCCCAGAAATCACTCGAACCAGAGGTACGCCATATTGATCTCGAAGAATTTGGCCTATCATAGAAGGACTATTTCCGGCTTTGGCAAGTTCAACTACCTTTGCTTCTACCCACTTAGCGTCCTTTTCTTTTTCCATCCACTCAGGGACTGTCAATGTGGAAGGGCGTTTGCTTCCAGATTGGCCTTTGCGTCTTGTATGCATTCTTGCCATTGGAACTACCTCTGAGTCCAAAATACCCTCAAAAACCGGGTTTGAACCACGGCCTAAGGCTGTGGATATAAAGATTGCCTTGTGGCGAGTGATTTTATTTTGGGTGGTAAATACAGCTTTGTTAGTGATATCGTCCTCGTTCACGGATTTCTGTCATTCTTAACAAGGTTGGCTCTGCTGTGTTTCCTAATACATCAACATAACCCTCAAGGGTTGCATCTAACATATCCTCTTGGATATCCCAATGTGTTGTTTCTAGAGCTCTATGAATTAGATGAAGGTCAACACCCTTCATCTCAAGGGTTGCATTCATTTCGGAAAGGCCAAAATCTACAATCCATAAACGCGACTTTTCATCTACAATAACGTTGCTTGTTGTTGGGTCTCCATGGACCACATCACCTTCATGAAGATAAGCAATTAGTCGTCCAAATCTGTGACAGAGTGAGATTAGATTAGACCGAGATAACTGCCCAGCCAATTGTTTGAATTGAGTACCTGCAATGAAGTCCATTAAAATTGTGTAATTTTCAAGGTCCACAGAATATACGGCAGGAGTAGGTACTCCAAGTGTTCGCGAAATTGTCAGCATTTTACATTCTCTACTAGTTCGCGATTTTCTAAGTTGTGAGTCTATATCTTTCAGAAGGTATGACTTTTCTTGGCGCCATTTTAGGACAAAAGGAAATCCCCATTGGTCTATTTTGTAAATGACTGACTCAGCTCCTTTGGCTAGTATCTGTTTCATTTTGGCGCCCTCCACAAAATATCTTGATCATCAGTGCGCCATTTAGGTAGTACATGAGAATTCTCAATTTTGATTTGATGACCTGAATTGTACTGAAGAATTCCATTCCAAGCTATCATTGCCCCTTGATCACCAGCTAAAGATGGAGATACTCGATGAAATGCTGCTTCATGTCTTTTTGCTACACCTGACAAAATTTCAGTAAGACGATTATTACGAGCAACTCCTCCTGTCAGGAGTAGCTCATTTTTCTTTGTGTGTGCTATTGCACGTTCTGCCACCTCAGCAAGCATTCCAAAGGAGGTTTCTTGTACACTATAACAAATATCCGGAATTGAAACACCTTCTGAGCGAAGTCTTTTCGCTGCAGTGAGCATGCCAGAATAACTCAAGTCCATACCTTTCACTGAGTAAGGAAGATTGTGGTAACTCTCACCATCTTTTGCATGTTTTTCAATCATTGGACCGCCAGGAAAATCCATCCCTAACTCACGACCAAGAACGTCTAGCATATTCCCGATTGCAATGTCCAGAGTTTCACCAAAAGTTCTGAATCGACCGCCTGCAAAAGCGATAACTTGTGTGTTTCCACCAGAAACATAAACTGTCACAGGATCATTGAATCTGGATTCTAGACAACCAATCTCAATATGAGCAACACAATGGTTGACATCAACAAGTGGAACCTCTAGCTTGAGTGAAAGGGTTCTGGCGATTGTTGCAGTCGTTCTTAGACATGGACCCAATCCCGGACCTCGAGAGAAGGCGATGAAATTTATTTTTCCAAAGTCGATACCTGCTTTCTGAACAGCATCTTTGATTATTTTTGGACCCAGCTCTGAATGATGTCGACTGGCCTCACGCGGGTGGATTCCGCCTTGAGTCGGTTTAAGCATGTCCCACTCGTTTGACAGAACCTTACCTTCACTTGTCACAACTCCAGCGCCAAATGAGTGCGCAGTTCCTTCGATTCCTAGACAATATAGTGTCATCTTGTAATAACCTATGATGAGATGTTATTGGAAAAACATGTGTATCCTCACAAGTTGACTCTTACGCTTGGGATATATCTGAGTTTATGGTCATCTAGCAAAGGCTTTATAATAGACTCATAGTGGCTCTTTAGAGAGGTGTCCTGATTGCCTGAGAAAATGCCAATAAAAGCCTTAGAACAACAACTCAATGACATTGTTTCAATAAAATTGAAGGATCAGAGGATCTTTCGAGGGCGCCTAACAAGATGTGACATGTACATGAATCTCACACTTGCAGATGCTGAAGAACTTGAAGAGGAAGAAACTAAAGCTAAGTATGGTCAGGTTCTAATTAGAGGGAACAACATTCTATGGATTCAAATTCCTGAGTGATAAAGTTCTAGCAATCTCTGAGTGTATTCATCACTTATGGATTCTATCTCTCAATCTCACGGCGATATCGCTCTACTAACTCTACTAGCTCTTCTTCGCCCTTCTGTCTAGCTTGTTCGCGTACTGTTCGCATGAATGTCTGTAGCTGTTGGTTAAACTTGCCACGACTAATGAACGCAAATTCATCTACGCGTTGAAGCTCGACCTCTTTCGCATTGATAACTGGAATAAGTGCCTTAATCAATTCGTCTTGAGGAAGATGAGAAAGCGGTGTGTCTACAACTACGGCTCTTATTTCTCGGTCAATTAATATTCCCGCGGTCTGTGGACCTCCTCCTGATGCATCTTCAAAAAGAACAACATCACCACTTTTCAGACCAACTTTTTTGAGGAATTCCTCGATACTTTCGCGAGTAAAGTGAGGGATTACTTTGACTGCTAGCATGTCCCCACGCATTTCTAGACGTTTTACGCCCTTTAGACGTTCAAGTCGTTTACTTAGAGTGTCCACTTGTTTCTTTAGAGATGTTGTTTCCCGTTGTGTCTTTCTTAGTGTGGATTTGATTTTCTCCACTTCACGATCTCGTTTGATTTTCCAATGGTTCTCACGATTTACAATCTCGAGACTCTCTTCAAGTTCACTCTCCCTAAACTTCAGGTATTCTACAAATCGCTTCAAGTCATCAATCTTTTCTGCAAGCAGTCTGTTTTCAGATTCCAAGTGCTCAGTCTTTGATTTTAAAGCATCAAAACGTTCTTGCGTTAGAGGTTCGTCTTCAACAGTTGGCAGTTCTGGAACACTTTCTACCGGTTCTAATTCCTCGCTCTCAATCTTAGCTAAAGCCTCATTTATTGAAGATCCTTTTATCACCAATGCTTTGAGATAGTTGCGATCAACTGATAGTTGTTCATCACGGATCATTTTGTCAATTTGTTGAAATTTCGGAAGAAGACTTTTGAATGCGAAGACCGCAGCTGTTAATGCATCTCGCTCGTGGGCATTTCGAATCTTTGTGTTAGTGCCATATTCCCGGGCAAGTTCTTGTTTATCTGCTACAGCAATGGGCTTCTTTGGAGTGAAAATAGCAGCATTCACTGTACTAGCAATTTTCTCAACAAAATGGGGCGCTTGTGGTACATCTGAAGCCACCATAGCAGGAATACCATCTTCATATACTTCTCTGATTAAATCTGCTCTTGTGAGTCCCTTTTTACTTCTTAGAGCACGAATTTTTCCATCAAATGATAGAAGACAATAGGCTGCAGTTGTTCCAGGGTCTATGCCTAGAATGAAGTATTTTGGTTTCAAATCTAGTGGAGCAGGACGAGGTTCAAGGGAGAGAAATTCTACTCTTTTCCGAACAGGAGATATGATTACCTTGAAGTCTCCACCACGCTTTGTTTCAACAAGGCTATGGACAGCTGGCAGAGGCGCATATGTGATTAACCTTGCACTTGCATAGCCAAAATCAGATGCACGAATATCAAGATCATATTCAATTTCAGCAGCCTTCAACTGTGACTCAATGAAACGAGTCATCTGTTGTATCTGTGAGTGGACTCTACGGCGATATCTGTTTGCACTCTGTCCACCTCGTCCGGGTTTGCGTCCTCGAGTCACTTTGATTTCAGTCTGTTCGCCAAAACACTCTAGTGAGTGACCAACACCTCTAGAAGCTAGTTGTGCTGCAATACGAGCTGATTCAAGAGGACTGGGCTTGCCTCGCGATATAAGACCATGACGTTTTGCTAGTATTTTGAGAGGCGTTTGATGCGGCGGGACTCCGGTCACTTGGACAATTTTAGTTTCTGTAGGGATTCTATCAACAAGATGAAAAAGTGATTTTGTGTCTGGAACAATCTCAAAGATGTTGTCGGTACAAAGCCATTTAGGAACAACTTCACGGACAAGTTTCAGTAGTGCGCTTCTAGATATTTCTGGATATTCATTCAAGACAACCTCGTTTCTGGTGATCACACACGCAAATTTTGGGGCTTTTTTAGAGGATGCACTATATGAGGGTAGTATATCGAAACCTATGATGAATACGCCATCTTCGCCCATCTGGCTCAGCACTTATTATTATCTGATAGAGAGAGCTATTGAACCTATTTGTTGGTTCAATCTTGTACAATTCGCTTTTCGAAATATCCTCAAACAACAACTATAATAAAGCAATACTTGAGCAATCACGAAACACTCATTCGAGGTGCAAGAACTGTCCGAAACACTTGAAATCAATAATGACGACGCAATTTTGCGAATTGGAAGCGCTCTTTCATCAGGAACTCGTTTAAAGATACTGAAGATTTTACTTCAGGGAGAAAAAGACGTTACACGAGTGGCCAGACACCTCGGTGGAACTGAAGCCAACGCCAGCGCCCAAATTAAGATTCTAAAAGATGCAGACTTATTGGATTGCAGATACGAACCTGGTCAGCATGGTCTCAAGAAGATCTCATGGACCAAAGTCAAACGCATCATAATAGACCTAGAGTAATTCTATTGGCCAGAGTAATAATCTACTGGCAAGTCTGTTGGAAAGCAAAATCAAACAGCTAAATGAGCTTTCCAACGGCGAATTCTTTTCAGAATATTGTCACGTTCATCGGGGCGTATTGATTTTGTTCCGCGGGCTTTTAGAAAATTAAGAACTATATCCATGTCTCTAGCAACTTTGCCTTTTTGGGGCTCGTCATCATCATCAATCAGATATTCTCTTGCAGCTTGCAGATATTCATAGATTATCTCTGCAGGAGCCTCTCCCGTACGTAACTCATGGGCAATTGGATCAAGAACCCTGTTCACTTTTGCATTATTTCCGGTTTCTGAGTCTTCAGGTATCGTCATATCAATTGGTGCTTCACTTTCCGTAGTGGGGGTTATGATTTCGTTATCTTTTGGAGAGGAATTTGGTTCTGAATCAACAGGGTCTGAAATGGGCATTTTAACTTCAGAGAAGAGAGGAAGAATTGATGGGG
This sequence comes from Candidatus Thorarchaeota archaeon MP11T_1, assembly GCA_002825515.1. Next base: position 48,302 of record PJET01000003.1, read on the forward strand.
AGGTTTCTGATGCTGTATTGGAAACTAGGTTCAGACGACTGCGTAGTTCACGTAGTTGGTCGAAAAGCTCTACAAGACCTGATTGCATTGAATCGATAAGCTGTTTAATCTCGTTTAGGTCTTCATCGGTCAACTATTGGGCCCCCTAATTCATTTCTCATCGTATCCAATTGGAACATCATTCTTTCGTCTTATCAGGATTGTTAGGAGATACATCATCTGTCAGATTTTCTCATTGCATCAGAAAGACTCTTGAGTGCACCTGTTGGCTCAAACTTTCTTTCTCGTATCTTTACGAATGTAGGAACTGATACTGTTTCACCGACAAAGAGCGCTTCACCAATTTCAAGGGTGGTGATTGCATCAAGTGATGGCCGGTCAATCCCCTCACTTGATTTTCCAATATGATCCAAATCGTATGGGTTGGTACATCTAAAGATAGCTTGATTGCTACACTGGCTTAGAACTGTCGTGGAGAGTTTTACTGGTCTCTGCGATATCAGACAAAGTAGGGCATAGAATTTTCGTCCCTCGCGAGCAATTGTTTCGATACGACTTTTGGGTAAAGCAAGCTCATGTCTGCTCTCAGGACAAAATTGGTGTGCTTCTTCGAGAACTAGCAAGAATGGAGGAATCATTTCACGTCTCCTAAAGTGAAGAAGTTCATTGGTCAGGTGAGAAACAATGATTTGTTTCTTCTTGAGACTGATAAAATCACTCAAATCAATCAAAGTAATTTTTCCAGGTCTCACAACAGTCTTAATGCTTGGAACAGCTTCCTTCCCAAAAAGACCTGTTTCATCGAGATTAATCAACCAACCAGAAAGAGCTTCGCGTGTGTTCTTGCTTATCTTTTCGTCATTTTGTACGTATTCGATAACATCGGCTAATGTGTATCCTTCGTTCAACGAGTTCTTCAGTTCAGATATAACTCGACGTAAGTCTCGGATTTGAATTGAACTCATATCTGAAACAAGCGCTCCTATTGCTTCTGCTGAGAGTGTCTGAACAGGGATTTGAAAATGTGATCCTCGAATGTGCTCTACTTCAAATTGGCCTTTGGATAATCCGAGAGCTTCAGGAGTTATGTCTTTCAGATAAGAGTACTCTCCATGTACATCAATGACAACAACCGAGAGACGACCTCTTTCCTTTGGTCTAGATAGTAACTCTTCCAAGAGGACAGATACAAAGTATGATTTTCCTGCACCACTCATTGCTAAAATTGCTAGATGTTTGGCTAACAACCGATCAAGTGATGGTGCAAACTCAAGATTCTGGTATGATAATTGACCAAGATGAAGACCCTTTTCTAAGTCAAGTTTCAGAAAAGAAGCAAGAATGTTCTCATCGACTCTTCGAACAACAGCTCCTGGAGAAACTGCAAAGTATGGTCGGATTGTGCGGCCATCGCTCCATAAACCTAGAACACGGGCCAAGGCAACAGTATATTGCCATCTATCTGTAGGAAATATTGAACGTAGCGGTTCACCTCTGGATTGGTATTCTCGTACTGCTTCTGCGTGTTGATAATATCGATTTGTACGTACAAGATTTTGAACTCTTGCTATCACGGTTCCTACATCGGTAACAACTGATACGAATTCACCACGTCGTGCAACAATCTCCCGAGGACCACCCTCGAGAACGAATGAAAATTCTATAACATTGGGACCAGAGTCAGTGGAAACAACAGTGCCAAGTCTTGTAGTTGTTGAAAATTCAGTCATTATTCAACCTCCAAAAGGGTTTCGTGAACGTCTTTTTTCAAGTGTCATATAGGTGAGCCCAGAGAGTGCCATCAGTCTGTCAATGACTAATCTTGCTTCATTTGCAGTAATCTTTGCACGAGCATCAGCCTCAAGAATTGGTGTTGGGATACCATACTCAGGATGTTGAGAAGAAAGTGGGAGTATTGCTGATAATGCTTTGTCCAGTCTATCAGTGACAGTTTCATCATCCTCCGCTGAGAGAAATTCTACTCTTATTGGCAAGTCATCTCTCGCTGTTTTTAGATAAGTGACCCAGATTGATGATGCCCAAGCAGAGGAATGATTACCAATTGAATTTGTATTATGAAGTAGTTCTGATGAATATCGGAAAACAAAAGATCGTTCCCCTTCTTCAAGAAAGGTATCAAGTAGGTCACAATCTCGGGATATTTTGAGTAACCATCTATAGTCAATACCTTGCATCATTTCAAAGATTGCGGGTTTGCGAACAATATGTGGGAATATTTCGCCCATTATTGTGGCTACTCGAGTTGATTTGCTATCTTTTACTATGCCAACTAAAGTTGTTCCTTTTTTCCTAGCCTTGTTGTAGAGTTGTTTGTATAGTGATAGAATCTCTTGGAATTTTTCGTAAACAATAGAACCAGTCGGGGGACGGTCTCGAGGATGATAAAATAAGGATCCATCAAGAAGTATTAGGTCCGTATGATATTCCTCAAGAACTGACAAGGCTACTCTAAGTTCAGCTGCAATACGTTCTAGCGAAGCAAGCTGGTCTAATTCTGTGCTGGATAATGTGAGCAATAAGGGACTGATTTTTGGTTCGGGAAAAGCATCAGGATAGAAATCAACAACAGGACCCTCTTCGGCACCAAATTGGAATATTACTGCAACCCCTCTTGTCAACACTAAATCCATAGATCTGAAATGCTTCCTGACCAGACCGCCATCTATGCCTGCGATTCGGAGACCTGAGAGACTTGTAGGATTTATCTTAGTATAGAGCTGTTTGTCGATTATATTTGATGCAATTGCTGGGAACATGTTCAAATCAATTTGGTTTCTGATATTTCTGAGAACTGTCCCAAATCCTTCTCTTGTTACCTCGATTTGCTCGATTTCCTCAACTAATTTTGATAATAACTTATCGAGGTTTCTTTCCACTATTTCTTCACTCTCACCTTTTTATATTCAAGTGCGGCCCTTATTAGACCCAAGTAGAGTGGATGAGGATTATCAGGTCGTGATTTGAACTCTGGGTGGTATTGAACTCCAATCCAGAAAGGATGGCTAGTGAGCTCAATTGCATTGATGATTTTTCCAGTTGAATCAAAGGCTGAAGCCCTGAGTCCCTTCTCACGCATCTTGTTTAAGTAACGTTCAATCAGATGATATCTGTGTCGAAATCTTTCGCGTGTCTTATTTTTACCATAGATTTTATGCAATCGTGTATTTTGTACAATATGGATATCATGGCCACCAAGACGCATTGTTCCACCCTTGTCCTCTGTAAGCTTCTGTTCATCCATCAAATCAACAACAGGATAAAGACTATCAATGTCTACTTCTGTGGTATGGGCACCTTTCCAACCCATAACATTCCTTGCAAAAGCGACTGTCGAAAGTTGAGCGCCATAGCAAATGCCTAAGAGCGGTATTTTGGAATTTAAAGCCACTGTAGCAGCACAAATCATACCTTCAACGCCTCGTTCCCCAAAACCTGGCGTAAGAAGAACCCCGTCTACATCCGATAAATCGCTAGTAAGACACTTTTCGGTACTTCGTTCTTCAGTTTCAATCCATTTTATTGTAACCTTTGTGCTACAAGCTGCTGCAGCATGTGCTAACGCTTGGTTGATACTTTTGTAGGAATCGCCAAGTGTAGTATATTTTCCAGGCATCGCAATCACTATTGTTTCTGAAACTTCATCGAAAGACTGTACCATCTTTGTCCAGGATTCTGTATCAGGTCTTCTTGGTTCCAAACCAAAGTGTTCAACAAGTATGTTTCCGAGACCTTCGTCTTCGAAGGACAAAGGAAGCTGATAAATCACAGGAATATCTGGATTTGAAATGACTCTCTCTCTCGGAATGTTACAGAATAGTGCAATCTTCTCCTTTGCAGGATCTAAGAGTTTTTTCTCAGCCCTACAAATAGTGACATCGGGTTGGAGACCTAGGCTTTGAAGGGTTCTAACACTATGTTGTGTTGGTTTGGTCTTGAACTCTCCTACGGATTTTATGTAAGGTACAAGGGTGACATGAACGACAGCAGTACGAGTTCGGCCTAGTTCACTTACAAGTTGTCTTACAGCCTCAAGGAATGGCATTGCCTCTATGTCACCAACTGTACCACCTATCTCTACTAAGATAACATCTGGAATTGGATCTTTTTTTACTACATCCCAAATCCTCTGTTTGATTCTGTCTGTGATATGAGGTATGATTTGAACTGTCCTTCCAAGGTATCCACCTTTACGCTCCTCAAGAATGACTGAAAGGTAGATTTGTCCTGAGGTGATATTCTGAGATGGATGTACATCCATTCCAGTGAAGCGCTCATAGGTTCCAAAATCCAAATCAATCTCAGATATATTGAATTCGGCATCATCAACTGGACGAAAAGTCCAAGTTTTGTCTGTTACAAAGACTTCCCCGTGCTCAATAGGGTTCAAAGTGCCAGGGTCAATATTGAGATATGGATCAATCTTGATTATTCTAATTGTGTATCCTCGAAACTGGAATAATTTTGCAATTGAAGCAGTAGTAACTCCTTTTCCAATACCCGAGAGAACTCCACCCGTTACAAACACAAAATTTGGTCTTTCTTGCATAGAATCTAACATTAACAACCTCAGAAATAGTTTTGGGAAAAGAGATATTCTCCAGGCTCAAAGTGCAATTTTGTCTTGTCTATAATTGGTTTATTTGATATTAATCAAGACTTGAGTTCTTTGCTTGTTATGCAGGTTGAGCAAGTACGCTTGCACGCATAGCACTTTGGAAGAGGTATTGAAAAGCTTCCATGATGTTACGACCCTCTCTTGCCACACTTCTAAAGACAGGCACAGACGATGGTATTTTCAAATGCACTCTAAGCTGTTCCTCGTGAATTGCATTTGGAATATCTTGTTTGTTAAGACACACAATTAATGGAAGAGGTCGTTCTTCCTCCTCAATCATCGACATTAGCTCATTCCAACTTGCTAGATTCTCATCTAAAAGATGTTCTTGAGAGTCTGCTACGAAAATCACTCCATCAGCTCCAACTAACACTACCTCTCGTGTAGATCTGTAAAAATCTTGACCAGTAGCAGACCAAACATGAGCATTTATTGTCCAGCTATTACTTAGGGAGAAAGGAATAGTGCCAAAATCACAAAACATTGTCCTTCCAACAGTATTCTCTATTGAGGTCAGCTTTTCTGCATAGTCTAGTATTGAAAACAACCATCGAATAGAAGTTGTCTTTCCACTCATTGCAGGTCCAAAAAAGACAATTTTAAGTCCCACAGTACGATTCCCATAATCGATTATCATTTCTTAACCTCCAGTCATGTTCCCCACATGCTATCTACCCATGCTCCAAGTCCAGACAAAGCTCCGCTTTTCACACAGTCGGAGAAATCTTCGTGCCATTCTGCTCTGATAAACTGAATCAAATCAGGTAGTTCTCCTCCATCCCATCCAATAGCTTCGTAAAGGTTTCTTTCTGTGAGAGTTGTGGATGCACCAAGTTCTCTTGCCAGCCGAATTCGTGACAACAGAGTAACTGCTCTACGAGCTGCATGAACATAGTTATTGATCTCTTCCTCGAAAACATCTTGTGTTAGTTTCTCAGATTCATCATCAAGTTTGAGAACTGCTGTCAGAATATGATTCGACACATTAAGGCCACGAAGGGATTTTGTAAGAAGTCGTCTAATCCTCTCTAGTGATTGTTTCTTTCGAACTAGGATTTTGTTCACAATTTTCTTCTCAACATCAAGACTGCTATTCGAAGATTTAACAAGTGAGAAAGTTATAGATGATGGCGAACTCACTCTTAAAATACCACAATTGCCAGAATTTTTTAAAATATGAGAAGTTACATCTTGAAGTGTGTTCTCAGTCACTTGTACACCTAGTACTGTAAAGCCTAAGGGTACAGCGAGAATCCAACCTGCAAAATGTGAAATTCTATCCATAGCAAGTCGAAGATTGCCTGATAGACCACATACAATGGTTCTGCTAACTTCATAGTTGTGTTTTTCTTCTTCCCATACCGCCAAAATCTCTGATTCTGATGTGAAGTCACGCCAAAATACTAGTTTATGTCGATGAGAACATAAAGTGGTTAGACTCTCTGTTATGTCGTCCACTAGTTCGATATCTCCACCTGCTACAATAACTGGCCTTCGTTCAAGTAGTGTATTCAACAAGAGCGGAAATTGGTCATCCATCAACTCAATTAATTTCATAATCGAATATGTCATGGCTCTCTCCTCGTTAGCATCAAGCTGCCATCCGTGCCCCCTGAAAGTAGTAGTTCTTTCAAATCATCTGGGACTGCAGGTTTCACAGCAGATGCTGCAGCCAAGACTCGTCTTATTTCCTCAATGTAATGTTTCAATAGAAGCCTCATGAGACCAAGCTTTTGGCTATCCCTTTCTACCCATAGACTGAACACTCCGTTTGGAACTGCATAGATAAAATGGCGTGTTTCATCTGTTTCGCACAAAACAGTTTGAAGTGAACTGTTTCGGAGTGTTCGTACAACTCGTTCTGATGCATCATGTAGTGCAAAGGACATTGCAGCTAGTCGGTCGTTTGTGAATCCTTCTAATGAAACACGGACACCTCCACTTAGAGATAGGAATACTGATCCGATATTTGGTATGCAGTCATGCACTTGACGCAAGAGAGCTCTGAGACTAAGTGCTTGAGAACGATCGAGTGAAATAATGGATCTTGAAACACCGTAACTTGTGTCACGCCCTTCAGCTACAGCAAATCCTTGTAATACTTTCTGAGTTTCGTCAAGACTATAAGATCGAAGAGGGGGAAGTCTTCCGTCTACATGCTGTCTAAGAAGAAATGAAAGTCTGGAAAGATTGTCTTTCATCTCAATGAATAAAGCTGCTAGATTGACTCGAGGTGCAGTTGTCACAGTCAAGAAATAGTCTGGGTCATTTGGTAACGAGGCAAGAAATACTTTGGATGTGTCAGACTCCATTAATAAATACTTGAAATCACCATGTATGAGTTTCGCTACACCAAAGATTGCGCACGTTGAGGAAGCCACTGCAAAGACTTCATCCTTACTGAACCATACTCCTGCACTTGCTACAGGAAGTCCGTCTTTTTGAATCAAAACGACATTCTCAACGCCTGTGATGGTCTTAATGTTCTGTAAGGTTTCAGTAAGTTCGTCGCTCAAGTCTTCAACCCCAGATGGAAAGTTGGATTCAATGTAGAATCCATATCGCGACTATATAATCACCACACAGAATTGAGTACCTCAGAAACTTGTTTTGCAAATCTGAGATGTGTATGTATTATATATTCGAAAATAATTTCACATGTGTATTAGTGCAGTATCAGGAACTTCTTGGAAAACCTCACGTGCTGCTCTTCCTACTTTTATACGATTCTTGTCGAATGTATATACTCTGATTACATCAAGGTACGTCTTCATCATCTCAGCAATATTAGAATACTCTGAGAGTTTATGTGGAACTCGCTTTCCGTCAAAGATTTCAAAGATACCTATCTCCATTGGATCTAGTTGATGAGGATTATATGGCACTGATGGTAATGTGGGAACATCAACAATCACCTCGTCATAATTGACTCCAGCGATAGATGCTATTTCTTCTTGGATACTTTCACGAACTTTTCCTTTAGTGAGAATTTTAGAAACGAATCGGTCTTGTGTATGAATAACTTTCTCAAAAGCTGATTTGTAAAGAATACGAGAATCGAGGAGATTAACCATTTTTGATGCTTCTTTGGCTTCCTCTGATTCTGAAGGGTCTATGCCTCGAACTCTTGATATGAGGGACATATCATCTAGTTCTAGGAATTCTTCTGGAGAAGAGAAATTAGTAAGTCCTAACACTTTATCTGCAGCATCTATTAGTTTAACTAACATGACTTCTACGCTTCGAACCGTTTTGTGATAATATACATTGAGAAACATCTCATATCTTGCTACAAGAAACGATTCCAATGCACCTCTTGATGCGATATCAAATTGCATCTGATAATCCTTTGAAATTTCAATACTGTTAATCAAGCGGTGAATGTCAACTAATCCATAGTTTACTCCGCAGTAGAATGAGTCTCGAATTAAGTAATCCATCTTATCAGAGTCAATTTGTCCAGCAACAATTCCAGCTAAGATTGCATCCTTCTTGGTCTTCTGGCGACCTCGAACTAAGTCAGCGATTCTTTTCTTTGAGATTCCATCAGATTCTAACAAGTCACTTAGTTCACTCTTGAGGATTATCCACTCTGTCACATCCTCGTGATTCATTCCACGTTTCTCTATGAGTACTTCTTCAAAGACATGGCTGAAAGGACCATGACCAATATCATGGAGTAAGCCCGCAATTCTTACTTCTTGGAGAATATCATTTCCAAGACCCATGCGGCTTAGAAGTCTTCTACCGCTGAGTCCTGCTAGGTACATCACACCGATACAGTGACCAAAACGTGTATGTTCAGCTGTGGGATAGACAAAATGACCGCCAGAAAGTTGTTTGATTCTTCGCAGTCTTTGATATGGTAATGAATTGATGATCTTAGCCTCAGTTTCAGTAATACCTATGAAACCATGGATTGGGTCATTAATCTCAATAGTAAATTTCAGCATATTTCACCTTTTTGAGCAAGTATTACATCTGGGGGTCAAACAACCGAATCTCGCGTATTAGTTCCTCAGCAGTATCTATTTCTGATATACATAAAGGTAGATGTATACTGTCAGCTATTCGTATCGCAAGTGGGTCTAATTCTTTTATCCCTTGAAGTATAACCACTGCGGGTTTTACTGCAGCAGAGGTGCCAATCTGACTAGCTTTAATGGCCACCATTGGAGAACGGCCTGTTGTGACATTTGTAAGAATGGCGCCTCGTTGGGTTGTTCCACCATATAGCCGGAGAAGCTGTTGAGGGGTTAAGCTAACTATGGCTTTTATGCTATCAAGAGCTGTATAACCATAGATGTCTCTATCAAGTAAATTTCGATGAGTAAGAACTTTGCAGTTAAGATATTCTACAAGCAATCTTGAAGGTATTGGAAATCCAAATTCGCGACTGTCAAGAATTGCATCTGAAGCGATTTCGGGGACTATTAGTTTCTCAAGTGCCATAGCTACCCTTCCGCCATCAGAAGCATCCATCTCAATTAGCCCTTCGACAAACCGCTTAATGGTTTCAACTCGAGGTGATTTTCGTCTACCACTTTCATAGTCACTGATGACTGAAGGTGATACATTAAGATACTTGGCGAGATTCTTCTGAGAGATATGAAATCTTTCGCGCCATCGTCGCATAACAGCGCCAGGGTCATTTTCAGCGAGACATATCTCACCAGCCATTGCTTCTGCTAGCCTTCGGAGAGCCTCACTAGTGTCCATAATATGATTGCCCTTTAAAATCGCTATAAGAGTTGCGTAGACGCTAATTTGGACTCTGTTTAATGTGGATAGAGAAAGGAGGTTTATAGAAAATTGGAATCGTACCGAAGAACTCAAAGAGGTTGATTCAATAATTCTTGCTGGTACTGCAGATGTATTTCACATTCATTGTTGGTACAGCAGGCTCAGGTAAGTCCTTGCTGACCGCATCGCTGGAGAAGTGGTTGGTTGGCTCGGATTTGAGTGTGACTGTAGTTAATCTCGATCCTGGCGTGGATTCTCCCCCGTATACAAGTGATGTTGATATTAGAGAATACGTCGATTATGGTGAAGTTATGAGCTCGTTTGGCTTGGGTCCAAATGGGGCTCTTGTAGCTTCATTGGACATGGCTGTTAGCAATGTCAATGACATTAGAGATGAAATTATTGATACTGACAGAGATTATGTGCTGGTAGACTGTCCAGGTCAAATGGAGCTTTTTGCCTATCGTAATTCTGGACCCCTAATGGTATCAAGTTTGAGAGGTAGTGATCCAGCACTCTCTCTATATCTACTCGATTCTAATATAGCTCGTACTCCCACAGGATACCTCTCATCGACTCTCTTAGGGATTTCAATCAGTATTCGATTTAACCTTCCACAGTTGAATGTCCTGAGCAAGCCAGATATTCTGACTGAGGAAGAGGTAGAAGAAATTGTGGAGTGGGGTTCAGAGTTTTATTTACTTGAGGAGGCTCTTGAATCATCTTCGGAAGGACTGCCGAGAGAATACTCAAGATCCATTATGGAGATGCTTGAATCACTAGATACAGCTACAGCAAGTGTACCTGTTTCAGCAAAAGAAATGACTGGAATCGATGTACTATATGGAGAGATGCAACTTATCTTTGCAGGTGGCGATAACCTATACGAGTGATGACTGTTTGAGCAAATATTTTGTCTATATATCTGGTGAACATATTAGTGCGGCTAAAGCAGAAGTCGATGTTTTAGCTCGTTTATCGGAAAGTAATCCTGCAATTGAGTGGGATGGACGAATTGGTCTTTTAGATTCTCAAAAAAATCCGATTCCATTTCTCCTTAAGAGAGCTGCATTGGTTAAGGAAGCTGGGGTTCTACTCGCAAAAACAGATTTACAGAGTAACTTGCTTGAAAGTTTGTCTGATGATATTTTGATAAGTAATATCAAACCAAATGAAACATTCTCAGTGAGAACTGTTTCAGAGAATAGGGAGTTAACAAACAGCGAACGGCTATCTCTTGAGAATGGTCTTGGAAATCATATCAAACAGCTTATTGGTGCGAGAGTTGATCTTGATAATCCTCAGGTTCGTATTCTTGTTATATTTACACAAGGGAGTATTCGAGTATGCAAGTCTTATGCTTCAATTCTAAGACCTATATTAAGAACCAGAGAACCAGGAAGAAAGCCTTTCTTTCATCCTAGTATGATGAATGCCATTCTTGCTAGAGTAATGTGTAATCTTGCGGGCGTCATGCCAAATGAGATTGTACTCGACCCATTTTGTGGAGGTGGTGGTATTCTATGCGAGGCTGCGTATATTGGTGCGAGAACCGTTGGAATCGATTTGAATTGGCGGTTATTAAAAGGAAGTAAAGTGAATCTTTCATCTGTTGGAAACAATTTTAGCATTGTTCAAGGAGATGTTCGTAATTTGCCAGTTGGCGGATGTGATTGTATAGTAACTGATCCACCCTATGGTAGAACAAGTTCAACGAGAGGCGCTCAGGCTATTGGGCTTGTCGAGGCTCTTTTTGAAAGAGTTGATTCTATTCTTCGTCGTAATAAAGAGAGCGTGTGTATTTGCGGAAGCAGTGATATGAATCTTCAAAATTTAGCTGAAAATAAAGGACTTTTTGTGAGTAAGGTTATTCGAGTTAGAGTTCATCGTGGATTAGTAAGGGAGATACTAACACTGGGGTTTAATGGTTGATAATTCTCCCATTTTTTGTTGGAGGAGCAAACCAATTAATAAAATCCTCAAATTCCGATTTGGAATCAAAAGAAATTATGATTTCAATACTGCCTAAGGGCGGCAATTCTTGATCATCATCAATGATTCGAGTCTTTCCTGCAAAGGCGGTCTGTTTATCGAAGTGGATTTTAGTAGATGTCCCATTCCAGTTTATGCTCAATCGTTTTCGAGCGGCATCAATGATTCGATTTTCATGGATAGTTTGACGTACGAGATTTAGAGTATCCCGATTAGTAGAGGAGAAAGAGATTTCTTGAGTTTGATTACTATCGATAATTGAGAGATCAGACCTACCTAGAACATTCTCAATACTTGTTGAAACTTTATTGATATCTTCTGTAGGATTCACAGGGCATATTACAAGAACTTCCATCTCAGATTAGCCTCATCACTAATTCTTTGGACTGTTCTTTGAATTCGGAGAGTGTACCTTCATTTACAAGCATGATATCACTTAGTGCGATTACTCCTCCTAAACCTACTGAGATTTCTCTGATATCACGTTCGCGAAATACTTCCCAACTAGGAGGCGCATCCTCACGATTTCGTTCACGGAGTCTTGCATAGCGCTCTTTTGGAGAGGCATGAACACAGACAATTACAACAGATTCAGCGCAGTCATCAAAGACATCGATTTCAGCGATGCTTCTACAACCCTCTATGACGATTATCTCAGATTCAAGTTTTTTCAATTCATCTACACAGAATAGAGCCACTGCGCCAGCACCTTTCTTTTCCCGAAGCTCCAACATGATATTTTTTGTATTCTCTGGATTTGGTTCAAGACCACGTCTACGAGTTTCTTCACGTATCACATCACCCATTACAATTACTGGAACGCCAGCATCATGGAATGCTTGGGCAACTCCACTTTTTCCAGCCCCAGGCATACCAGTCACAATCACTAATTTCATCTTTTCCACCAGGATTCTTTGGTTATATCATGTGATTAAGAAGCACTTTGGTTTGATATATACAACTACGCCTTCGTTTCGTAATTACCCTTTAAGAATTCACTTAGAACCATCTATCGTCATCGTAATATTGTGGACTAGTATATAGAATAGTCAGTCATTTGTGGATGTGTTAGATGTGAGTTCTATTGTCAGAGCTTTCTTGAGCATCAATATTGAGGATCAATCGTTATTATCTAAAATTCAAAACATACAGAAAACGCTTGACTTGACAGCTGCTAAGATGAAGATTATCAAGCGTGAAGAGATTCATTTTACCCTACGTTTTTTTGGTGATACTCCACTGCAAAGACTAGATCAGATTCAAGCATGTCTTGAAAGAGTTGAGATTAATCCCTTTAAGATTGAAATTGCAGGGATTGGGTCATTTCCCAATAAAAGAAGACCAAGAATCATTTGGGTTGGAGTTACCGAAAACGCATCTCAGGTTCTGAAACTAAAGAATGAGATTGACTCATCTTTAATTGAGATTGGTTACCACCCAGAGAAAAAGTACACTCCTCATGCGACCATTGCTAGGGTCCGTTATGTGAAAGATTCAAAACGAATTACTGAAAATTTGGAAAATCTGGCTGATGAAGTACTTGGAGAAATGACTGTCGAGAAAATCAAAATGATGAAGAGTACTTTAACGCCCTCAGGTCCCATCTACGAGTGTCTATGGGAGATTGGGTGTGAGGTTTGAATAAAATGGTGGGCCGGGGGAGACTTATTCCGGTTTGGGAAAGTCCCAAATCGTTTGAACTCCCGATCTCTTGCATTCTGTGACTTGAGGCTTGAATTCCTCAGTCGCCCCAAGCAAGAATCATACCAAGCTAGACTACCGACCCGTGCAAACATGAGGTTTGGGGTGACTCATGACTAGGGATGCGGTGTTTCATAGTAAAGATAAACATTACCAATATTTGGACGATTTATGAAAATATCTGGAACACGTGTTCTGTGAATTTTTGTCTTCGATTGTCATGGCTTCAAACTTATCAGTAGCTTCATAATTCCCGAAGGTACTGGATTTGAAACTGGAGATGACAATGTAATGGTCACTGATTTGGTATACCACGATATCTTCGTTGAACATGTGATGTCTCCAAGTCATCCAGAAAGTCCAGATCGGCTAAGAAGTGCATTGAGTTCAATTAGAGCTGCAGGTCTACTGGATGGTCAAAAAGCGAGTCTCCTAACTCCACACAAAGCTCCTCTAAGTGAGGTGCATCTTCTTCATAGTAAGGAGTATCTTGAGGGAATAAAAGCAAAATCAGAGAGGGGTGGAGGGATTTATACAATGGACACTTCAGTTAATTCATATACATATGATGCTGCATTACTAGCCGCTGGAGGAGGAATAGAAGCAGTTGATAGGGTCATGCAGGGAGATTCTGAAAATGCATTTGTATTATGTAGACCACCCGGTCATCATGCTGAATATGAACGAGCTTTTGGGTTTTGTTTTATCAATAATGTGGCTGTAGCAGCTAAACACCTTTTGGAAAATCATGCAGTTGAACGTGTATTGATAGTTGATTATGATGCCCATCATGGAAATGGAACACAACGTAGTTTTTACTCTTCTAAAGATGTGTTTTATGTGGGACTTCATCAGGATGGCAGAACTTTGTTCCCAGGATCTGGTTTTCCAAATGAGATTGGAGCAGGTGAAGGAGAGGGATATACAATAAATTTGGCAATGCATCCCGGGGCAGGAGATCGTTCTTATGATCGAGCGTTTTCTCAGGTAGTCGAGCCTATAGCTGCGTCGTATGATCCAGATTTCATACTTGTGTCAGTTGGCTATGATGGACATTTCATGGATCCCTTGACTAATCTTGGACTAACCACAACTGGTTTTGGAATGATGAATACCAAGCTGAAACAGATAGCTAGTTCATACGCTGATGGAAGAATTGTATGTTTTCTTGAGGGGGGTTATAATCTTGAGGTCATGGGTATGTGTTCATTGAATCTTCTTCAAGAGCTAATAGGCATGAATGTCACTTCATTCGATGATGATTACAAAGAGAGCAAAATAGCAAGTGACTATACAGAGAAACTAATTGAGAAGATTATCGCAGATTCGCCTCTACTTTAATAATTAATCACCAAAATCTTCTAACAGCGTCTGCATCGACTCTATATCATCATCTTCAAACAAATCTTCAGGATCAGAGGCTGTTATTTTTATATCAATACCTAGTTGTTTTTTAATTGACTCTGCTATTGAAGTGCCAATAGTTGGTATTCGTGCTAATTCTTCTATGGGAACTTGATATAGATTGGATAAGTTAATCAATCTATGATTGTGGAGCATTCTACCCCTTACTCGTCCAACTCCTTTGAGACTTACAAGTTCTAAAATATCTGAACGAACTCCATGACGAAGACGTAATTTCAAATTATTGAGAAACGGAATATGACTGGTTGCATTAGATATTCTAGAGATTTCATGTGCTGCATATGTCAGCCATTCTGCAGATTGTACAAATCGATGGACATCACCCATACCAACATTGTATCTTTCTGTAATATCCCTCTCAGTTTTTTCAGAGATCCAATCTTGAAGCAGCAAAGCAGTCTTTACCTGTGCCAAGAATTCTGAGTAGGCACGAGGACTCTCTTCGATAGGTGGTTCAATCATAAGATCATCAAGAAGATCATCTACAGTGACTTCATACTCTTCAGCCTCTGATCTTGTCACATATGTTAATGGTTGGTCTGGAGAATGGCATATTAGATGTAGAATCCCTATCATACTATGACTATCTGTTCCAGACAAGACATCGCGGAATAATATCGCTGTATAGGAATCAATGTATAACTGAGAAGTTCTCCTTCCAAGTAGTGTGGCATTATAAGAACCATCAGAGCTCGTTTCGATTAGACTACCTTCCTCAAGAAACCCTAAGGCTGATGAAACATGTTGATTAATCTCCCATTGGTCAAATTGATGCGAGAAGAATGTCCCTTTAATTAGAGAGTCTATCTCTTCACGATTTCTTGTCATTTCAGCGGCAATAGATGCTAGAAGATGAGCTCGAACTGCACGTGGAGAAGCTAATTTGGATGTGATTTCTTCAGGCTCTGATAGGGTGTAGTTGTCAATAAGAAAATCATGTTCTGGTTCGGTACGGGCTATTAGAACGGCTTCTCCGTATTTATCATATTTTGGCCTGCCGGCTCTTCCAGCCATCTGTTTATACTCGAGAACTGGAATAGGATAGCTACCACGATCTGTTTCAAAACGTCTGTAATCACGAATAATCACACGTCTCGAGGGAAGGTTTACTCCAGCTGCCAAAGTTGGAGTAGCAACAATCACTTTCAACAGATTTTCTTTGAAATAGTCCTCGACAAGTGTACGTTCTTGGTTGTCAAGACCAGCATGATGAAAAGCAGCCCCATTTGCTATAAGTCGTGCAAGTATCTTGGAAGACTCTGGTGCTGAGGGGGCTCTTCCAATTTTGTTTGCACCTTTAGTAAGTTGTAACATCATTTCATTTGGGATATATCTTCGGAGAAAGGGTGCGAGTTTCTTTGCAATAGTGACAGTTGATCGACGACTTGAAACAAAGACAAGGACTTGACCATTTTCGTCAAGGGTGTCGCATACAACATCAGCTAATTCATCTCTTCGGGTCCTATTGATATTTCGAAATGTGTTTCTTCCATTTTTGTAGAAATTAATTCGTCCATCAAAATAGACGCCTTCGCTTAGTGGTACAGGCCTCCAAGTATCTCTGACGAGTTCAGCACCGAGCCAATCGGCGATCTGATTGGCATTTGAGATTGTTGCACTTAATGCGACGATTTGTATTTCTTTTACGATTTGAGTGAGCTTGGCCAGTACCATCTCAAGTGTAGGGCCCCTTTTGTGGTCATTGATAAGATGAATTTCATCTGCAACAACAATTCCAATATCATTCATCCATTCAGTCTTATGACGGATTAACGAATCAGCTCGTTCAGTGGTCACTATCACAATATCTGCATCATGTAAGTTTCTTCCAGGAGAATCATAGTCACCTACAGACATTGAGGTGGTAATACCTAGTGTTTGGTATTTTTTGAACTCTGTATATTTCTCACGAGCAAGAGATTTTAACGGTACAAGATAGAGCGCTTTCCCACGTCCATCAAGTATTGTTTTGAGCATACAAATTTCAGCGACTAATGTTTTTCCTGAGCTTGTGGGTATTGCAAGAACAAGGTTTTTTCCATCAAGGACTCCCGTTTTGAAGGCACTAATTTGTGGTGGAAAAAGCTCTGTTATTCCTTGAGCCTGAAGGTGCATGATTATTTTCCTGTTGATATCAAGCTTGTCAAGTCGAATTTTTTTTACTCTCCAGGGTCTACTAGTAATATCTGGGAATCTGGATTAGCTTTGAGAGTGTCTGATTTTGCCCTCACGTGGACTGTATAGTATTCCTTCAGCCAACAGTTTCTCAATAACTTCTTCAGCCCTTTCACGAGGCAAACCCATGGAAACTGCTCTCTGAATCAAAGCGTCTTTATTCACCGTTGAGGTTCCTTCAGATTCCATGTCACGGATAGCTTTGATTATGATGTCTGAGGAACTTCGTTGTGATGCACTCATTTTGGAAACAAGACGATCAATATCGATTTTTCCTGTTATTCGGTCAAGTGCCACCATACGTAGTGACTCTTCCATAAGTCGAATTGCTGCCTGAGCGTCCTCTTTGGAAACTTTAGATTGTAAAGCTATTCGAGCCCGTGCCTCTGATAAACGAACAAGTGATTCTAGTTGACGTGCTGTGATTGGAACTGGTGAAGCTCCACCTTCTGCACTCTTTCGAAGATCTACATAGAAATTCTCTATCACCTCTGCGGCCTCAGGAGATAGTTGTGGAATAACATAGCGATTGGCATATCCAATATACTTCTTTAGGAAATCAGGAGGGATAGGTGGTGTCGAACTCTGATCTTGTGGCTTCTTCATCTGGTGCATATCAAGTATGAATTTTGCAAGCTCACGGTCTCTGGTTGCTTCTACAGTATCAACCAAAATCCAAACCAAATCAAACCTTGAAAGAATAGTGAATGGTAGTCTAATATTATCTTGAATTGAAAGCGATGATTCGTAACGCCCTAAGGTTGGGTTGGCAGCTGCAAGAATAGAAGTTCTTGCATTAAGTGTTGCGACAATTCCAGCTTTTGCAATGCTAACTGTGTGTTGCTCCATGGCTTCATGTATTGCAGTCCGGTCATTAGGATCCATCTTATCGAATTCGTCTATACACGCAATCCCTTGGTCTGATAGAACCAATGCTCCAGCCTCAAGAGTCATAGCACCAGATTCAGTATCATGAACTACAGCTGCTGTCAGCCCAGCTGCAGTGGTCCCTTTTCCGGAGGTGTAAAGCCCTCGTGCAGCCAGTCCCGCTACAAACTTCAGAATTTGACTTTTTCCTGTTCCGGGGTCTCCAATCATCAATATGTTTGATTTACCCCTAAGACGAGTCCCATCAGACAATGTCTTTCCAACACCACCGAAAAGGAGGAGTGCAATTGATTCTTTGATTTGTTCATGACCTTGGATAGAGGGTGCTATTGATGCATTGATTCTTTCATGAACATATGGATCCTCAGCTAGCTCCTTTATTCGCTTCTCATCCTCCTCTGATATCTCAAGTTGTTCATACTCTTTCTCTGATATCTCGATACCATTTGCTTCAATGAATATGTTAAATGTTGCAAGCTTTCCTCCTCTTCTTGAGAAATCAGGAGATGTTTGAAGTATACCAGTCACTTTGACTAATTCACCAGGTCTGGAGATATCAACAATATCGCCTTCAAGAATGACATCGACAGATCTAGGCATTTGCCCTGGTGGAAGTTCCTCGGGTGATTCTTGGATTCTGACTTTTTGCCAATCTTTGAATTGCGATTTATGAGGAAGCAAACGCATAGGTGTTTTCTTTGTACAAACTGGACATAGTGCAGGTTCTGTATATCTTCCTTCTTCTTGGGGTTGTGGTATTTCCGCCTGACAAATTCTGCAGAGAAACATTGCTTGGACTAATAGTGGTTTAACCACACTGGCTCTCATCATGATTCCACTGATATGTATCAGTTTCCCGATATGGCGTGACCTAAGAGCACGCAATGCTACATGTTCAGGATAATTCACAAAGCGTGTTTTTATGAGACTGACATCAAGACTAGCGACGTAATCCGGATCTTCAACACGCAATACTGAAACAAGAGCATTATCTGTCATCTCCAAGAATCTTTGGGGGTCTTCTGCTGCTAATGCCATGAACACATTATCGAAGCTTGTCAGGTCTTGAAAATCGATAGTGATTGATATTTCATCATTAATTGACATTTGTTGGATTCTTGACCAATAAATCAGAATTCCTTGTACATCTTTGTAGGTTCTTAGGAACTCCTCGAATCGTTCCTGTTCATCATAACCGGACATTTTTGATAGCCTCGATATTCATTATTCATGAGTATGCTTCTTCTGTCAACATTCGACTCCTAGTTCTTCCTGATTTGTATTTAACGGCACTAATTCTAACTACCTATTCCAGAATATTTTGGCGCCATCCAGATAGTAGATCAATTAGCTCTTCACAGAGCCATCTTTCTTCATAAGCCATTTGTTTTCTCTTATCTTGGTATGCACCTGATTTGGCTACTCGAAGTATCTTTGATAATCGAGTTTCTACCAAAAATGGAACCATGCGTTGGAGTTTTTCGATTTCGTCGTATTTTCTAGGATCTATAGATGTTCTATCACTCTGTAGTCGAAGTACTTTCCTGTTAAGGGCTGTGTATAGATATGGTTGAAATGTTTGTAGTTTGTGAGGCTGTTTTTCTTCTTCTCGATAAAGGTTCTGAAGCCTTCTTAGTGAGTCGTATGCATCTTCAGGTGCAATGTCTATGAGATCATGTTTCAAAAATCGTTCTATTACCCAGTTGGGAAAGCTGGCCCGGTCACCTTTCTTGTACGGACCCATTTTATTACCAGCCACAATAACCTCAGGCAATGGTTTTTGAATTATGCATTCTCGAGTTTCATTAAGAAACATCATCTCAAAGCGATCCATCTCATCTTTTGCTTCGCTACATATCTTCATGAGAAACCACATTCACTTTCTGATTTAGTTGAGATAAAGCCCTTACTCTGTATCAACGAGCCAGAGTGATTAATCCTCTGTTTCATTTGAGCAATATGATTCTGTTGGCAGAGAATCTTTTAAAGCGCCGAAAAGGAATCATCATGAAACCTGTAGAAATGTAAGGTCATCAGGACTTCAATATTGGCGGGAACTACCAATGGATTTGGATTTATGGACTGAAAAATATCGACCTCCGACCTTAGGTGAGATTATTGGCCAAGAATCAGTAATTGATAGCCTAAAGAAATTTGTAGAAACCAGAGCTGTGCCTCACTGCTTGTTTGCAGGACCACCTGGAACAAGTAAAACTACTGCAGCAATGGCTATGGCTAGGGACCTCTTTGGTGACACCTTTGAGCGAAATTTCATGGAGCTAAATGCAAGTGATGAAAGAGGAATCGATGTTGTGAGGAATCAAATTAAGAACTTTGCGAGGACTATGCCTTCAGGCGATGCACCATTCAAAATACTTGTTCTTGACGAAGCGGATCACCTTACAGCAGATGCCCAGCACGCCCTAAGACGCACTATGGAGTCCTATGCTGTTTCTTGCAGAATGATACTGATTTGTAATTATTCTAGTAGGATTATTCCTCCCATCCAATCAAGATGTGCAATTTTTCGTTTTTCCCGACTCAGCAGTGATGACATCACAAGTAGACTTGATTATATAGCCAAAAAGGAGGGAGTAAAACTTCTTGTTTCTGGCACCGAATCTATTCTGTATCTTGCAGAAGGAGATATGAGAGCTGCCATCAACCTTCTTCAAGCAGCATCATCAACAGGTCAGAAGGTGACTGATGAGATCGTCTACTCAATCTCTGGAAGAGCAAATCCAGAAACTGTAAGAAGGATGCTTAGCGATGCGAAAGAGGGAGAATTCAATCAGTCTCTTGATAGTTTGAGAAGTCTGATATATCAGCAAGGCATTTCACCTGTGGACTTGGTGAAACAGATGCATCGTGAGATTGAAGGTCTGAATCTTGATAATCAAAAAAGGCTGGATGTATTGAACCAGACTGCTGAGATAGAATTCCGTGTGTCTGAAGGTGCTGATGGTGAGATTCAACTTTCATCACTTTTAGCGCGTCTAGGATTGTGAGTAAATGAGTAGTGATTCTAAATGATTGATGAACATCTACCTTGGCCAGAAAAACATCGTCCAAAAACACTTGGAAAAGTTATTGGGAATCATGAAACAATCAAGTCATTGAAAGATTGGGTTGAATCTTGGATATCAAAAATTCCCAGCAGAAGAGCTGCTCTTATAATTGGACCGCCAGGTATAGGAAAAACTGCATCAATTGGAGCCATGGCTAACGATTTGAATATGGAACTTGTGGAATTCAATTCAAGTGATAAAAGGAACAAGGATAGTATAGAAACATTAGTTTGGAGAGCTGCATCACAACAAACTCTCGATGGTCGACCTCGACTTATTTTGTTGGATGAGGTTGATGGTCTTTCAGGGACTAGTGATAGAGGTGGTGTGGGAGCAATTCTGAATGTAATCAAGGACACTGTCCATCCAATTGTCATGACTGCAAATGATCCGAATAGCCCTCGTCTTAAAGATCTCATAAAAGTGTGTCAAGTCTTCAGTTTTGAGCTTATACAGAGTAGTGATATTGAGAAAATATTGAAAGACATATTATTGGAGAACAATGTGGAAGTGTCTAGTGAAGTACTGAATGATATTGTTGAGAGTTCAGGAGGCGACCTTCGAGCTGCAATTTCTGATTTAGAGTCTCAGGTAAGGAGTGGTTTAACATCTGTAGTAGTTGAATCAGTCATTAGGGACTCAAAACGAGGGGATGAAGAAACTCTGAGGCATTTATTCGCTTCAGCAAGTCCGAAAATTGCAAGAAAGGCACTATCTGAATCAGAGCTAAATCATGATTCATTGGTCTTATGGCTAGAGGAAAATTTACATCTTCATCTTATAACTCCAAAAGAACTTGATGAAGGATTAGAACAGCTTTCTCTTGCTGATTTAACACTTGGAAGGATCATGACAAACCAGAATTGGAAACTACTTGCATATTTTTACGATTTCTTATCATTGGGAGTATCTATAAGTCGATCTGAAACACCGTTCCGACGTGTTAAATATTCACAACCCTCATGGCCGCTCCTAGTGTGGAAAGGTGATAGAAAACGAGATAAACAGATTGACGTGATTTCGTCTTTATCTGCAATGACAGGAGTTTCAAAGAGAAGAGTGCGCCAAACTCACCTTGACATCATTCATGAGATTCTCAAGATCAATCCAAAGGGTCTGACTGATTTCGCGTCTTGGTTGAATGTTGATAAGTCATCATTGGTCCAGAAAAGTGGTCGATAACATTACCTATTGTTCTTATTGATCGTTTATATTGTTCAAGTTGATTGTATAGCTGTTTCTGGATTAGTCGGATTGCATATCTACTTGGTTTCATTTTGATTGGTACTATTGTTTCAACAAGGACTAGGTTTTCTGGTGGAGCTGGTTGAATGCCGCTTTTAAAGACTCTCTGTCCTGAGAGAATATTCTCGATGGCTTCGAGTTTAATTCTTTCAGCTCCGATTTCCGTGAGTAATGTTACTATTTTACGTACTAATTTCCATAGAAATCGAGTTCCAAAGATATCCAAGAAGTAGTCGTTGTTAGACTCGCTAATTGATATGTTCAAAATTGTTGTGTTAGTGTTTCGATCATCATCAGGTTTTGAAAGTTCAAAGAAATTATTAGACCCGATTAATAGAGCTGCTGCTTTTTTAGTAATTTGAAGATTTAGGTCAGCCCAGGATTTGTCGAGATAATATCGATAATGTCGCATAAGTACACTGTGGCGGGGTGAAAAATCGAGAGGCGCTTTTGTAGATGCCCATAAAATGATATCGTCTGGAAGATAACGATTAACTTTATCGATATTGAATTGATTCTCAGTAACGATCATAGCTAATTGTCCAATACTATGAACGCCTCTGTCAGTCCTTCCAGAAAATTGTACTGTTTGAGTAGAATGGGTTTCTCCGCTCCAGCTTGTAAGAGCATCGATTAATTCTCCTTGGATTGTGGTAAGACCTGGTTGAAATTGCGAACCATGATAATCGTCACCAAGGTAAAACAAACGAGAGAGATAATTTGTCATATCATGGATACCTCATCATGACTCCCAGAGATTGAATAAACTTCTTAGTGAACGTGCCCTAAGGTCTTCAATTTTGTATCGGTAGATTTTGATTCTCGACCCATGTGTTTTCTCTTCTATTAGTCCAGATTTTATTAAAACCCTAAGATGCGACTTCGTTGAACTATGATTAAGACCTACTCTTCTGCAGAGCTCTGATATGAGTAGCTCATTGGAGTGTGCTAGCTCTTTCAGAATCTTAATTCTGCCTCGAGATGAGAATATGTCCTCAATGGTAACCCGGGATGAACTTTTAGCGTCCATTTATTTTCTCATTGCCTCCTTAGATGTGTCGAGTAACCCTGAAAGAAATTGCTCTAACATCTCAGCTGGAACATCAGAGAATCCAATAAGAGTAGTTTGGCCTCTCTGGCCTGTACCTGATTTCTTTGTGTCTATTATCCCATGAGAATTAAGATCTTGAACCCATTCCCAAATCTGAGTATGTGCACGTGGTTCTTCATAGTATTCTTCACATATAGAACGATACATGTCTTCAACTTCACCTATGGTGACATAGGCACTACGAATCTCTCTAAGTTGCCTTGCTGCAGCTAATAACAGAAGTTTATGTTGTGTGGGTAGTGTTACAAAAATCTCCTTTCGGAGTTCGGGATGAGTATCAGCTTTAGCCAGACGAGCATAATCAGGTATTACTATATTTGTTTGATCACTATCAGCTTTTTTACCAGCACGCCATAAGAGCTCTATTGCATAGCGCGCATCACCATGTTCAGAAGCAATATCACAGATGACTTGGATTGCTTCATCCATGACGGCTTTTTTCTCAAAAGCCATTTCTACACGGTCTCCGAGAATATCATAAAGAGCTTCGCGATTGTACTTTGAAAAACGAAGAATATTACGTTGGAGTGTGCTACGAGTACTGGAATCAAGAATATCATCATCAAGAGGAATATCACGACCAATTCCTATTATTGAAAGTCGCTGTGTTGCATTAAGTCTATCATCCATAAGTCTTGTGAGATCATATAGAATGTCAGCTCCTTTCTGTCTGATGAAATAGTCAAGTTCGTCGAGAATTAGAAGAAGATATCGGTCTTCTTCATCTAGGACCTCTACTAGCATTTGCAGCAATTCGTCAGGAGAATGTCCACGTCTGGGGAATTTAGGAATGAATTCTCTTAATACTCGAAGAAAGACCAAGTATGCAGTTTTGCTGACACGACAGTTAATATGAATGCTATGAAGTCTGATGTTTCTTCTTTTTGCAGCTTGAATCATCTGTTCTGAGAATCGTTTAGCTACAGCGGTCTTTCCAGTTCCTACTGGTCCTTCAATAATGAATCTATTACTTGTTCTACCAGGTGAGCTGATTAAGGTCTTAAAACTTTGAACAAGTGTTCTAATCTCAGATTGTCGATGAGGCAGATTTTCGGGCACATAATCAATAGACAGGAACTGTTCTGATTTGAATACACTACGTTTACTGAGCTCATCTTCAATATAGTCGTGAGTCATAACCGTCTGAAAGTAACTCTATTGAAGCAACTTAAAAGCATTTGCCAAATGTACGATTAAACGTATAATCAAAGAGGAGGTTGCCGAAAGTATTGGCGAGCTCCTAACTCAAGATCCATATCATCGTCATATTGACTCATAGGGGTCATAGCAATCATCGCTCGCCATAGTAATATTCAATTATTCTGCCTTAAACTTGACGAAAATAATGGTGCGACCGCCGGGATTTGAACCCGGCTTGGAAGCTTGGGAGGCTTCCGTCCTAACCAGACTAGACCACGGTCGCTTTGTGACTCACGAATTTAAATTTGATAAAAGAATATCGGAACTCTAATGGCTGCAAGAGTATACTTATCTTGGACATAATATTGAAAGCTTATTGGGAATTATGCCTATGTCCAGCAGTAATGAAATGGTTGAATTTTGGCAGGGAAACCAAGCTTGTGCAGAAGCTGCTATTGCTGCAGGTTGCAGGTTTTTTGCAGGGTATCCTATAACACCGGCATCAGAAATTGCTGAAATCATGTCAGTCAAGCTTCCTAAGATCGGAGGAGTGTATCTTCAGATGGAAGATGAGATTGCAGCCATTTCTGCTGTTATTGGTAGTTCATGGGGTGGTGTGCTCTCAATGACTGCAACTTCAGGCCCTGGGTTTAGCCTGATGCAAGAAAATATTGGATATGCCATTATGACGGAAACACCTTGTGTTATTGTGGATGTTCAAAGAGCTGGGCCTAGTACTGGTCAAGCTACAAAGGCAGCGCAAGGAGACTTTATGCAAGCCAGATGGGGCACACATGGAGATTATGAGAGTATAGTACTTTCTCCCAATTCTGCTCAAGAAACTTATGAACTCACACTAAGATCTTTTGAGCTATCAGAAAGATTGAGACATCCTGTTATTCTGTTATCAGATGAGATTGTAGCGCATTCGCGGGAAAAGGTTGTAGTCAATAGAAGTGAGGATATTTCAGTAAAAAGAAGATATGCAATGAGAGGAGATCTACCTTATGGAGCAGTTGATAGTGAAGGGCATGCACTCATGCCAAGATTTGGGGATGGACATGATTTACTCATTACAGGGTCTACTCATAATGAAATGGGACTGCGAAAAACCGCAGATCCAGAGGTGCATAATAATTTGGTTCGCAGATTATCGACTAAGATTCAGAATGCTTCTAGTTTCTTGGAAGATTATCAACTTACAGGTCCTGCAAGAGCTAAATGGGGGATTGTTTCATTCGGCTCAACATCAAGGTCAGTGGATGAGTTAATGACTAGTGACTCGAAGCCAACACTGCGATCTTTAAGACTTCGAACATTGTGGCCCTTTCCGGATGATGCAGTAAGAGAATTCGCCAAAACTGTTGATAGGTTATTAGTTCCAGAGCTAAGTCTTGGTCAGCTATCAAGAGAAGTAAATCGGGCTGTGCAGGGGTTGGTGGAGGTTATTCCTTTGAATAAGATTGGTGGAGGACTGATGATTGAACCAGATGAGATTCTTTCTGTGATATCATAGTCTTGACTTTCTTCAGAGATTGCATATTTTTTGGAAATCGTGGTATCATCTGTTGTAATCACGATAGTGATATTTGTGCGCATCCAGACTCTAATAGAGACTGAAATATTGATTTTATTGAAAAACTGGCTACTAATTATGAAAGTGATATTATGAATACCTGGTAATACCCAAGTTGGAAGTAAAATTACTTGAGATGTGCTTGTATTGATGATGCCAGTTATTGCAAAAGGACTAGTAAAATTATCGCAGAATAATGATATATTGGCCAAGGATACTATTTGATTATTATCATCGAGAATGTCTAGATTAAATTCTAAAGTTTCCGTATAATATGCGGTTTCATCTGATATATTTGCTATCATTGTTCCAGTTACAAAAAGATTGATCTCAGGAGTCACCGTAAATTGGTAGTACTCATTTATGGAGGATATGTATACAGTATGTTGTCCGACTGAGATGTTGGGCAAGATTAGAATTGCAATAAAACTTGGTAAATTAGGTTGAACATAAGATATTTGCTCAAAATGTAGCGCTTCATCAATGAATTGAAGTTCTATTGATTGATTCCAATCAAGAAGTGGTTCAACTAGGAATTCTATAGTAACATTTTCACCTCTTTTGACATTCCAATATGGCCGGATTGATGAGAATTGTAGCTGGTTGGGTAGTACATCTACAACAGATGTTGTATTGACAGTCTGGTATTGAGAATTGATTGCAGTGAAATTGATTTGATAAAGTCCGGGACTAGTATTGAAAGGAATTATACTTGAATATCGACCATTTCCCAGATTTGTTAATATTCCAGACCCAAAAGTTGTGATCCATTGAATTGTACTATCATTTATAGCTCTGGCTTCTAAATCAGTATGTTCTACTATTATTTCAGCCTGTTCGAACTGGTCTCCATCAGGTGATTGACAATATACTGATACAGGGGATGTAATTATTGTCAAATTGGATATTGAGGGAAGAACTGTGACTTGAAACAAGTCCGTAAAAGGAAGAAAATCCTCGTTTCCATAGCTGGAAATTGTTAGATTATATAAACCGGGAGATCCTAATGACTCGTTCCAATTGAATTGTAATACACCTTCTGAGGTTGTGGTTGTGTTCTTATGCAATATTGTCTGTGAATTCGAATCCTCAATATGTAATGTAACAATTTCATTTGCATAGACTATGTTGTTGTTATGTGAACTAGCTATTAATAGTGAGAGCGAGGTGTTCAATCCATATTGAACTGAGAACGGTGATAACGGAATTACAGTGAGATGACCCCTATTGATTGTAATTTCAATATTATCGCCAGCGCTCTGATATACTGTATCGAAAATTTCTACTGCAAATATGACAAAAGATTGTACTCCAGTTTCGCCAGGAGAGGTGTGATTTGGCATAATGGTGTATGATGAATTTAAGTAACGGATTGTAGGAGATGGGGGAATGAAATACTCGTCCGCAAAAGATGGCCCAATATCAGTCACAACAGCGATTGAAACATAGCACCACCCTTCATCGCTAAAATCTGCGGTAAGTTTCGCAACCATGTCAATTGTTTCTCCAACCTCGTAAACCAATTTATCTGTTTCAAAGTATTGAAAATCAAAATAAAACGCTGAAACTGGAATAGTGAAGCATGTAATAAAGAGAACAGAAATCGTGAGAAATGCTGTTACTTTTCGTTTCATTCACCTACACCGAAAGAGTGTCATTATCTTTCTTAAAAAACAGCACATGGATTCAACGGTAGGTTTAATTCATAATAACATGCCGTCAGTTGTAGGCTTTAGCGGATAGAGGTATATCATCCATGACAATTAGACTCAAGACTGCTGTCATAGACTCTGTTGAGGAAACTGAAACAAGAAGATTAAAGCTATTGAAGGTGTCTTCTAAAAGTGATGGTGCAACGCTTACATTGGAACTGCCTGATGCACTGTCTGATACATTAAACACCAGTGATTCAATCACAGTTGTTATTGATTCTAAACCTATTACAAAAGGTGAGCAAGCAAAACTCTACATTGAGGGTAGTGTTTTCAAGAAATCGGAGAAAGATGGTCTAGAAGTTATTGGATCAGTAGGTGGATTGCGATTAGTCTTCTCGCTTGCAAAAACTACTCCAAGCCAAAGTAATGTTTTCAACTCTGAGAAGTTCTTTCTGGCAATAATGTAAAACTTCAATTAGAAATGTCATATTCGATTACTTTCGGCTATCTCTCTTTCTGACTGGACCGTCAAAGACTGCTTAATGTCGGATACAATTCGCTTGGACAGACTAATGTTCTCTGAGAATGTATGTTTAGTATCTGAAACTTAGTTAGGAATAATTGTGCACACTCTTAATGGGTGTGGTTCTTGACTGATGGAACATGTGAATCTCGTTTGACAGATTCGAAGTCTTGTCCTGATTGCAGCGGCTTTCTAGTCACCAGTCGTGGACATATAGTATGTGCTGAGTGTGGTTTAGTACTCTCAAGAGAATATGTTTTACCCACATATCAGATGGGGGAAAAACCTAACAATGACACTCCTGATGCAAGTATGTATGTATCTCTGGGAAATCGTATGCATATTGTGGATGGTCTCGGTAGTTACATAGGTTTTCACAAAGACAAGTACTTTCAGGACGCTCAAGGACAGGCATTGTCTGGAAGAATGCAAAAGAAGTTCAAACGTTTGAAGACAATATATAGTACTAGAATAAGAATTGGTAAAAATGAAGCAAAGTATAGAGCCTTGCGAACCCTCAATCATGTATCGAAACTTCTTATGATTAATGAGCAAGTTCGTGATCGAACAGCATATCTTTACAAGAAAGTGGTAAATGAAACTGCAGGAAATGTCAGCAATAACATTCTCTTGGTAGCAGTCTGTCTTCTTATGGCTGTAAGAGAGTTCAAGGATGAAGCTCCAATAACACTTGATGAGATTGCTGATGTGTTTGAAAAATGTGGGCACCGAGTCAATGTGAGAGCAATTGTGCGAGAAGCTCTCAGACTCAAATCACTTACTGGTTACTCGCCTGAAATACGAAAACCAGAGGACTATGTTCCGAGAGTTATTTCCATGTTGATGAATAACTCAAAAGTAGTCAATAAGATTCAATCAAGAGGCTGGAAAAAGAAAGACTATGAGAATGCTCTTAGAAACAAGATACTGAGTGTTCTCAAGATAATTCCAACTTCGAAGCGAGGCGGAAGAAATCCTTTCATATTTACTGTTTCAGCAGCCTATGCCAGTGATCGGTTAATTGCAATGGATTATGGAAAACGGGCAGTTTTGACTCAGAAACTTGCATCAACTGCAACAGAAGTGGCTGAGTACAGTATCAGAGACCATTTTGGTATGATGAAAAGAGTCATCGAATTGTCTCATGCAAGTATCCAGTAATCGAATCTGTTCACATAGGAGATTATCTTGGAATTCTATGTATGAATGGCTGTAGCTATTAGGTGGATAATCAAGTGAACTCAAGTTTTCATGTGATTCATTGTTTGAGTAGACGGTGTGAAAAATGCCCTGAAAGAAGTGAGTATGGTTGTTTGAAACTTAGGAGTATCAAAGAATCAGGAAATGGAAAATCAAAGATAATCTTAGCTGAAGCTGAGAGAGGATTAATACACTTCTGTGATTTATATGAGTTAAAACAGACTGAACCTTCTTGGAGAAGTGAAAGCTGGGAAACAGTTTTCATAGGTGTCAACAATCAACTATTCGAAGGATTAGAGGAAGTACTTTCAATATACAAAGTTGAATCCTATCTTTCGATATTCAAACGAAGTGAGTATAATCAGACGGAATTCATTACATATCCATTGGTTAAAACCGCTCTTGAGCAATCTCTCATTGTGGATCTAAGTCATATATCAGTTCAGATTGGAAGCAGTATGTCTTCATTGAGAGAAGGTGTTACTCAAAAACTGAAAAAGACTACTGAAGATATTTCTAATCACATTAATAATCTAATACCAGAGATTAACGCAGCTAGAAGAACAATACTCTCAGAAATTATTGCTCATCGTCGAAATGTTCTCGGACCAATAATCCCAATCATTCTTGATGATATGATAGAAGAGATTTATCTTGACAGTCCTGAATCCTCTGTATACTTCGATCATCAAAAATTTGGTAGGTGTATTACCAACATTGTTTTTGGAAAACATGAGATACCAAAGATTATCACATTAATTCGTGCTGAGAGTAATCTTCACCTTGATAAACGCAACCCTTCTCTAAAGACCGATTTACAGATTTATAATGCTTCAATGCGTTTTTCTGCAAGTGTGCCACCACTTAGCCCTGATGGGCTACACCTTGAGATTCGTAGAGCTAAAAACAATGCATTTTCAGTTTATGATTTAATTGAAAATGAAACAATGACTCCAGAAGTTGCTGCGATTTTACTTTTTGCTGTTTCATGTCGATTTAATATTACAGTAACAGGGGGACCTGGAGCTGGAAAAACTACTTTATTGAATGCTTTAGACATGACGACTCCAAAGTGGTGGAGAAAAATCTACATTGAAGATGCTATTGAAAGCAGAGAACAAAAAGATTCTCATCAAGTTCGATTTAGAGTGGACCCCATTGATGAACAATTGATAAAATTTAGTAAGAGCGATGAAATAGTAAAATGTCTTCATAGATCACCAGATTACCTTATTCTTGGAGAAATACAAACAGCTGAACATAGTAAAGCTCTATTTCAGGCCATAACTGCAGGTCTTCGTACTATTCAAACCTGTCATGGTGAATCTGCTTCGGGTCTTGTATCCAGATGGAAGTTCGGACATGAAATTCAAGATGATAATCTTGCTTTAATGGATGTAATAGTCACACTTGAGCGACCAATACCGGGTAAATCAAACCGTAGAGTAAGTGAGATTGTGGAAATAGAAAGAAGATTAGTAGATGGTTTATTGGAATTCTCGGGTCTGAATAAGGTGTATGATTATAATCAAGGAGTCAAAAACAACTGGTCACATGATGGAGCATTTATGACCCGTGCAAGAGACTTTGGAGTTGAAAGTCATATTCCAGCTCTGAGTTTCTTGACTGATATTATTCGTGACAATAAGTATCAAAAGAATCTTGACATACTGAGTGAAAAAATGTGGTCCTATGGACACCCCATAAGATTTGCTGAACGTGAAGCATGAAAAATGAATGTGACTTTTTTTGGGGAGCTTAAAAGGACTCGAAGAGACATGAGTTTAAGGTGGATTATTTTGGTAAAGGATGATAGTTTTCTACGTGATGAAAAAGGAGGACCATTGGTTGAAGAGAGTTTACTTCTTGGTCTTGCAGTGGTCACAGTTTCCATTGTGATAGCAGTCATCCTTCAGGCTACCGGTTGGGCACAAGGTGTTGTAGAGGGGTTATTACAGCTTTTGCAAGACAGCTGGAGTAGTCTTACTCAATTGTTCGGTACACCATAGTGAATGAGTTGTTTTTGTGGGGAAAGGCTTATTTGTAGAGTTCAAAACGAGCCCTATTGCGCTCCGGACTGGCAGTTCACCAACGGCTCCGGTAGAACATTGTATATTGATTACAGTGATACCGATTGTAGTCCGGCCCAGCATGGGGGACTCTCGATCCCCCGACCCGGGTTCGAATCCCGGCCGGAGCACCATTTTCATTTCTAGCCTACGAGATATCTTCGACGAATAATTGGTATGGACGAGATTCCAACAGAAACGATGATTGCGATTGTTAAGCCAGTGATGCCAATACCCTCTAATGATACTATATCAGCTATAGTTATTTCGATTAGGAATAATCCACTAGTCGAGAGTACTGATGTTGATGGTTCAGATTCATAGAATAAAACATAGTGACCATTTGTAGATGGAACTCCGAAATGAAGTATAATCACACCTTTTTCATTGGTTATGGAAGAAAAGTTGAGATCTAGCCAAATGAAATTAATCTTGACACCCTGAATTAATGAACCATTGAAACCCCTTAATGTGAGATGTACAGATAACTCATGGAGTGGAGTAATAATATCAAAAGAATTGAGCTCAAGTCGTATAGGCATTAAACGAGTAACCTGAAGACTATAATCATATTTGACAGGGGATTCGAATAGAGTGATATTCCCATTATATAATATCGAAATGATATACTGGTTTTCGATATATGGAACCGAAAAAGAAATGTTTGTTAGACCATTAGAGTCAGTTTCTAAAGAGAATTGGGATTCGTTGTTTATCAAAAGCTGGAGCTGTTTGAAAGAGAAATTTCCAGCCCAGTCTTCCATATGGATTTCGAAGAAAATCTCTTGACCTGGGGATGCATAGTGTTCAATATTGCAGTCAATGAGGGATATGTTTGGAGTTGACCAAGCTGTGAAATTACTTTTTGAACTAGTATTCATTAAGAAAGGGTTGCTTGTGATTTCGATGTTTAAAGTATGAATACCAGGAGGTCCATAGAGCTCATATTGGAAGATTGTAGTTAATTCAATTGAGCTTGAATATAGTGTGAGTCTCTGATTAGATACAGAATCGTGAATTATAATTAGGGATCTTGGAATGGCTCTTGCAAATAAGTCAAAAACAGTTATTTCAACAACAATATTTGAACCAATATCAGCTGGAGTTGGTATATTGGTCATAATCTCTATTGGGCTTAATACAGAAAGAGGGATTTCAAAATAGGACTCTGAAAACCGTTCTGTACCGTTATACTCAATTTTCAATATGTGAAGTCCTAATGTGAAACTTTCATCTATTCTCATTTGGATGTGAGCAATTCCAGAATTGTTAGATATGGCAAAAAACAAAAATGTTTCATCTAAGAATACTTCAAGAAACTGATTCGGTAGCGAGTTGTTCTCTTGAGATAGCTCAATATACAAATCTACGGATTCATTAAGAGTAATTTCATTAGAAATTGGATTTTGAGGTATAAGCAAAGTAGGTTTTTTTGCTATCTCGATTGTGAACACAATTTCTGATGAGTCTAAGAATTTATGCAGGTCTTGTTCGTAAACAACATGAATTTCATTATTTCCTATTGTTATCCATGAACTATTACATTCTATATCGAAGTGGATGTTTCCAGAAGAATTGGTTGTACTTACTGCAAGAGGTATACTGTCCTTGAAAACTGTTATAGTTGCGTTTGATATCGAGTTGTTCGCATCATCCGATAAGTGGATGGTGAAAGATAGAATATCTCCTGGAGCTAGCAAATTGGGAACTTGGCTGATTTCAATGCTTGTAGATGATACTATTGATAATACTACAAATTGACATGAGGGGGCTAGTGATAAAGACTCATTACCATAGAATGTTGCATTGATAATTGTAGGTCCGAGAGGATGATTTACTGGAATACTCCAGTCGATGAATGCAATACCACTAGTATTTGTTCTGTCTGAACCTATGTAGGTATTATATGTCTGATCAAAAAAGAATATTCTCTGATTTGGTACAGGATCTCCATAAGTGCCATTTTGAAAGAGTGTTACAGTTATTGTAATTGTTTCCCCTCTAATTACAACTGTTCCGTCTTCTGCTATAACAGATTCAGTGTCAAGTACAGCTAATGAAAGCGAGAGTAAGACTATGAAAATACTTGGGAGCCAATATGATCGTTTAATTATGTGTACCCCCTTGGGGATAGTATGAGTGTCTTTTTGGTTGTAGTATAGTAATTGAGATTAAGAGAAGCAGTTTGTGTGTTCAGACATAGATTATATGGCATTGCTCCTCTAATGCTTCATCACCAATTCATCAGTTTGTTTCTAGGTTTTTATTCTCCTATATAGTGACTATCGTTGTGTGATTTGTTTGGGGGTGTTCTTATGCTTAACAGGGGTACGATGGTTCGGTTCCTCAAGCAGTTAATCATGGACTTAAAAAAGAATGAGGATTCATAGATGCCATTTCACATTTCCCAATCAGAAGATACAGGAATAGTTTCTTCTCATGATGTATATCGAACTAGAAAATCGTGGTTGAATCTGATCTGGATTATTGGAACCATTTTTTCTGGACTCTATCTATTGTTTGTTTATATCTTGCCATTGAGTGGATTGATTAGCACTCCCTTCATTCCCTTAAAGACGTTTGTTGAAATTCTTGTTTGTTTAATTCCAGTTTTTTCAGGATTGTCATATGTTATGAATCAGATTCACCTTCAGATTCCTTTGGTTTATGTTGAGGATAATACATTACTAATTCAACTTGATGATTATATGATTGGTACGTGTTGTCTTGATGTTGTATCAGTATCTGGTTCAGTTTATCTTGATGATAATGGAAAACCAAAGTACATTGATAGTCTATTATTGGCAATGCGTGCAGGAATGAGTGACTCAGTCACTATGGCTTTCGAAGCAGGTGTATCAAATGATGAACCATACATACGTTTTTTCGTAACTACAACTGGTGATTACTCAGAGCAAATTCATGATATTCTGAGAAGAGAAGCTACCAGAATAGAAGCAATCCTTTTGTCATCTCTAAATAATGTAGAGCTGAAACTGTTGGAAAAGGAGTCATTACTACATGTTGTTTTGAGTCATTTGGAGGAAGTAAGTATCGAATCACAAAAGGTAGTTACCAGAGGAGATATCGGGCTAACAGGTATAATGACATTGCAAGGATTGCCGCGGGTTTTCCCAACTCAGGAAACTTCACAAGTAGGGACTTTTATCTCAACAGCTCTCAGACAAGGATATTCAACAAGTATGACCTGTGTATTTTCTGCAGCTAAACCAGGAAAAGAAACACGTTTACTTGAAAGTCAATGGAAGAATATTCAGGTAAAGGAAAAACGGAAAGAAGAGTCTCTAAAAGATTACGCAGAAAAGAAAAGACTCATGGCACGTTATGAAGAAATCCAAGATAAGGCTGGTTGGTTTGATGCTACTGTGTATTTTAAAACAAAAGTGCCTAACAGAAATCAAATTGATGCTCATTTAGACGCGGTTAGCGGTCTAATTCATTCAATTTGGGGTAGTGATGATTCTCTTAAGCTTGCTCGTCATAAAGTATCAAAGCGAACTATATTTAGGATATTAACTCGACGTCATTTGAAACGTCAACGTTTGCATATAGCTCGATTATCAGCTTTTATCAATACACCAATTCAACAGTTACCTGTAATCACTCCAAGAGAAACTCCAATCTTTCCAGTCCCTCAGAAAAAGTCGGTAGATAATGACCTTGTTATCGGAGAAACTGTATTTGGTGGTCGTCGATTATCGAGTGTAGGATTAGAAATTAATTGGTTAAGGGAACATGTAGCTATCTTAGGTGCTACTGGAACTGGAAAAACAACAGTTGTGAAACATCTCATGGCTCAATTGAGTACGAAAACAGAAGTACCTTGGTGGGTATTTGATATCAAGGGTTCTGAATATCTTGATCTTATTGATTATGACGAATCAAATGTTCTCATTCTTAGGCCAGGTTTTGATACCTCTTTTGTGATTAATCTCATTGATGATGAAATGGTAGATGATGAAAACTATGCACATTCTACATTTGTAATATTGAGAGAGTTATTGAATGAAAGAGGGGATTCATCTGAACTTTCTCCAGCAATGGAAAAATTACTTCGAGATTCTTTAATGAGAATGGTTGATTCACTTGATAGAGAAAATTCGGTTCAATCTTTAGTTAGTATAGTATCAGAATTGGCAAGTAATGATCGTTTAGGAAGTATGACTAGAGATGCTTTACTCAATCGTCTTGAAATACTGACTCGTGAACCACTGGGTTCAATACTTGGCGGTGGAACTACAACTGTACGATTTTCAGACTTGCTGAACAAACGTGTTATCTTCGATCTTTCATATGTTGCACGAATAGGAGGAATGGATTCCGCTCGGCTTCTTTACAATCTTGTTGCTAAGCGTATATTTGATAGTGCAATGAAACGAGGTGTCACAGAAGGTTTGTGTCATGTTGTTGTGTTGGAGGAGGCAAGTAATCTCGTACCGGAGAGTTATACAAGACACTCTGCTGCAGATGTGACAACTGGGGAATCTATGGTGATGTTACAACGGGCTACTGGACAGGGTGTAATTGTGATATCAACAAGACCTAATATCTCTTCAAACATTCTCGCTAATACTTCAACTAAGATAGTATTTCGTTTACCATATGATAGTCAGGTTGGTGGAAGATTTCTCTCCTTGAATGAAGATCAAGAACAATATCTTAGGATGTTAAAACGGGGAAGAGCATTGATGAGTATACCCCACACTGAAACTTTTGAAATTGCTACAAAGCCATTTCATGATTCTTTGATACGCAAAAAGAAAATCATCCTATTTGAAGAGAAATCCATTCCTAGTACTGAGGAGTCTATATCAAAGAAGAACGAGGATTCTGTAAGCATACAAAATCAATCTGAATCTGATAAAGATGTAAAGGAGCAAACACTTGTCTTTAACAGACTCGATAGACTTGGGAGTCACGTAATCGCATTCTTGGCATCAGAAGATTGGGCAACAGAAGAAGAAATTCGAAATCTTCTCTCAGTTATAGATACTAATGTTGTAGATGATGATATATCAGAAGTAATTCGGAACCTTGTATCATTGGGTAGCATAGAGAGAGAGGCTCTGTCGCTTGTCGATGGAGGATTTATTTTTGCCCTTCCAGGAAAAGCTCTGAATGCTGTAAAATGTGTGATTGCTGAGTATATATCGGGAAGACTTGGACTAGAATTCAATCATTCTATTGTTTCAGAGCATCCCGAGTGGCCAGATATTGTACTTGAAAATAGAGCTGTGGTAATTATTCCCGAACATCTTAGAGCATCATCATTACCATTAACATTAGAGAAGATACGTAAACAAATGAACCGGCTTCAAAATGGTGTAAACGAGCTTATTGTTGTTGTTAGAGGTAGTGTAGCTGCTGCTAAGTTGAGAGAATTAATGGATTCATCAGAGGAGTTTAATGACGTTAACGTTGTTTCAGCATTTCCGAGGTCTCTAGATTCTGTGATTGAAGGCCTAACTCATGAAATTGATTTATCCAAAGAAACTTCGATTCAAACAAAATTAACAGATGATGAAAAATCGAGTAGACAATTGGATTTGATTGGTGCTATGCATGATGTAGGATCTGCAACAAATCGAGCTATTCAGATTCGATTATGGTTTGGACTAATTCAGGATTTGGTTGACATTTCTAATGGTCAAGTTAAATGGGAAGAATTGTTAGAATTCATTGAAACTACAGCTTTACAGTCATTAAGAGGGAGAGCAGCTCCACTGAGTGTTGAAGAAGGAAAACGTGCCTTAACGGAGCTTTTAGCTGATGAGGTTTTGATTGCATTACGTGTTAATGAAGATTCTCAATTTGTGGAACTTACAGATGGTCTTTGGCTAGTAAATTCTTCAGTTCTAAAGAGCCTAAAAGAAAAGGCAATTCTGAATATGAAAGAGGAACTGAAAAAACGTTATTCCAAAGTTGAAAGAGATCATGGATATTATGACCTTTGTGTTAGTGAATCATCGTATGTTATTTTTCCAAATCAACAACAATTGAATACGCTTCTGCATTTACATAGTGATATTGCATGTAGAGTATGTAAATCGAAAAAAGTTGTGTGTATCCTAACTGCAGCAGAATATCTGGAAGAGAGTGTGACAAAACCTAGTAATCTAATTGTCAAGACGATTGATGATAGAATATCAGCTTTTGCAACTTGATTTAACATTGAATCTTTGTGCAGGTAATTGATTCATTTTGTAGTAACAATCTAAGACGATTAGGTACTGTCAGATTAAAGATAATGATTTCACGATCTTGCTTTGCAATTGCAAGGAGCTCGTTTACTTTCTTCGTCATACCACCAGTGACATCAGTATTGATTGAAGGTCCTGTTTTGGATAGAATAATTTTCTTGTTTTCTTGGTTTATGATGGGGACGTGTTTAGCTGAAGGATTAAGTTTTGGATTATCGTCCAAGACTCCATCAACATCAGTTCCAATGAGTACTGATTTTGCATTCATATGTTCGGCAAGAAACATTGCTATTGTATCACCACTGAGGATAGATGCTGTTCTTTTTTCATCAAAACAAACATCACCATGTGTTATTACGACTAGTCCATTATTCAATGATGTTTTAATAATATCAGTTGGAAAATTATGTATAAGGCCATTTTTTAGAGTAACAAAACAAAAAGGAGAAAATATTACTGCAGGTATTCCTTTTTTGTTTAGAATAGTTTCTACAGAAGATGCAAGTATTGACATATTATGACGTATTGGTGGAATACCTTTCAAGAGAAGTTCTTTGGGACTTTTTGAGTCAGCAAATCCATACAAGTGAGCAGCCTGATGACCATGAGCTCCACCACCAAGAACAATGATTAATTCACCTCTATATGTTTGTAATTCTTCAGCAATCCGGTTTAAATTCGCTTTGTTGATTTTTGGAGGTGATGATTCTTTGTAAGTTATCACCGATCCACCTAATTTTACAATTGTGAGGTATGTCAATTGTATCACGTATATCAAGAGGTGAGGCATGCTTATGGACGTTACTTTCTTTAAGTTAGAATACGTCACACACAAGACAAGCTTTTTATCCAGTTCAGATTTGGAGGCATTTGACACCTCGTTATTATTGAGGGATTCTTAAATGACACAAAGAGCAAGAATCAGATTATCAAGCACAAGTACAGAACACCTAGATGGTGTTTGTAATCAAATTAAGAGGATTACTCGCAAGACAGGTGTCCGGATGGCTGGTCCTATTCCGTTGCCTACCCGTAGAATGGTTGTGCCTACAAGAAAAACTCCTTGTGGTCAAGGATCTGAGTCTTGGGACAAATGGGAAATGAGGGTCCATAAAAGATTAATCGACATTGATGCAGATGAAAGAGCCATTCGTCAAATCATGCGTGTACGAATTCCTGACTCTGTGTATATTGAAATAGAATTAACTGGTTAATTTCACTGATACAAACCCTTTTTGCACAATTATGCAAGAATTTCTACTACTCATGAGGTATCTCAGAGATGTGTGGAATAATTGCTGTAGTGCAAGAACGTGGTGCTGTTGCTCCATTCCTTCATCAAGCCCTAAAACGGCTTGAGTATCGTGGTTATGATTCAGTTGGAGTGACAACTATTGCGAATGGAGTGTTATACACCAAAAAAGACAAAGGAAAAATCGAAGAAGTTCACAAACGACTCAATCTTGACGAGATGCCGGGATTAATCGGGATTGGTCATACTCGATGGGCAACTCATGGGGCACCATCTATGCCAAACGCACATCCGCATTTTGATTGTGATAATAAGATTGCGGTCGTTCATAATGGTGTAATTGATAATTTCATAGAATTGAGAGAAGAGCTAAGTGAGAAAGGACATAGGTTCAATTCAGAAACCGATACCGAGGTTATCCCTCACATGATTGAAGATTTTATGAAAGATGGGTTCAGTCTGATAGAGTCTATTAAGGAAGTTACCAAGCGTATTGAAGGCACTTACGCAATAGTGGCTATGTCAATCGAGGAAGGTGACAAGATAGTATGTACACGTGATGGTAATCCTTTAGTCATTGGAACTAAATCTGGAGCCTCGTACGTTTCTTCAGATATTCCTGCATTCTTGCCTATGACTAGTGATATGATTCTGCTTTTGGATGGAGAGATTGCTAGTCTAACAACTGAGGGTATTCATATTGAGAAACTGTCAGATGGGGGAGTAGTAGAACGTGAAACTATCAAAATTAGTTGGACTGCTGATCAGGCACAAAAAAGTGGATATCCTCACTTTATGTTGAAAGAGATACATGAGCAACCTAATGCAATTAAAGAAACACTTAGAATTCGGCCAGAGAACATTGAAGAAGCTGCCAGAATAATTAAAGAGTCTGAAAATGTGTATATGCTTGCAATGGGTACATCAGGACATGCTGCGCAGGCAGGGCGCCATATGTTTGCGTCACTAGCAGGTGTACTTCCATCATTTGAACTAGCAAGTGATTTTCCAGATACAGTATATGGTTCATTATCAGAGAAAGATTGTATTATTGCAATTACACAGTCGGGTGAAACCACAGATACGATCACCGCAGTCAAATATGCTAAACAACATGGTGCAAAAATTGTAGCGATTACTAATGTGGTTGGAAGCTCGATAACTCGTCTTGCTAATCATACTATTATAACCCAAGCTGGACCAGAGATAGGTGTAGCTGCAACAAAGACTTTCATGGTTCAACTTACTTCTCTGGCTTTGATTGCATTAGCATTAGGAGAAATGGTGAGTTTTAAAGAGTCTAAGGAGCTTTTAGAAAAAAGGGACTCTTTAGAGAAAATGCCTGAGCTTGTTTCTGAAGTTATTTCAAGAAATGAGGAAAAAGCTAGAAGATTGGCTTCAATCCTATATGAGAAACCAAGTCTTCTTTTCTTAGGAAGAGGTGTTTCTATAGCAACTGCTGAAGAGGGAGCACTGAAACTCAAAGAGATATCTTATAATCATGCAGAAGCCTATTCTGCTGGTGAGTCAAAACATGGTCCTATTGCACTTGTTCAGGACGACTATCCTGTCATATTTGTGGCTCCTTCTGATGATACCAGGAATCGGATTGTTGGTAATATAATGGAAATGAAAGCAAGAGGTGCAAGAATAATATCTGTAATTCAGAAGGACGATTATGAGATTGCAGGTTTGTCAGATTATGTGTTCACAATTCCAGAATTGGTAGAATCGGAATTTTCTGTGATACCATATATTGTTCCTTTGCAATTGTTCAGCTATTATATGGCTTTGAGAAAAGGTTTTGATCCTGATAAACCACGAAATCTAGCAAAGTCAGTCACTGTTCTTTAGGTCTTTAAATTATGTCAATCATTAGAGTATAATGTGAAACCAATGTGGTTGTTTTCGATTCTTAGTCCTTTGACTGATTTCGCGAATCTGATAACGGGTTATTTTATGGAAATTTGGGACTTCCTGATTTTCATAGGGAATATTTCAGCATTCATAGTCGTATTAGTAGGTGCAATTTTATGGTTTACAGGTATTAATGACAAGAGGGGGAAGGGATTGGTTTTCAGCGGCATACTTCTGGCAATCATTGTTCAATACTTTATTTTCTATCCACCTTCATTTATTTTATAGTAGTTCTTTAATGATAATTGAAATTTTTTCTACAAGGCGATCTATGTCTTCTTTTGTATTATAGGCGTGAATTGATGCTTGAATCATTCCGTCTGTTGATAGGGATTGGATAAGGGAATGTGCACAAAGTACACCACTCCTCACTGCTATGTTTGACTCATCAAGAAATAGTGCTATATCATGACAATTGATTCCATTTCCATAGCTGAGATTAAATCCAAATATTGTGTTATTCTCATCAGGTTCACCATAAATCGTTAGACCATCTACCTCTGCAAGGTTTTTTACAAGATATTTAGAGAGTTTGCTAATGTGAGTTGCAAGTCCCATTGATTGAAGATTTTTGAGATATTCAAGAGATACTTGCAAGCCAGCAATTGCGGGTATATTGAGATAACCTGATTCAAATTTGTCTGGTTGTAATGCGATATCAAACGATTTGTAATCGACATTGGTAACGGAGGAGTTGCCCAAAATCCCTGGTATGTGTGCTTCTCCAATCGATTTGTCAATCCATTGAATTGCCAAACCTGGTGGACCCATTAGGCCAATGTTTGCTGATAGAACTAGTATATCAGATCCAAGTGTTGTTAGCGTTTCATTAAAAAATCCTGCTGAACGTGTAGCATCGGTCAATAAGAGTGCATTAGATTGATGAACAATTTTGGCAACTTTAT
The DNA here is from genome assembly GCA_002825515.1 of Candidatus Thorarchaeota archaeon MP11T_1. The sequence continues at coordinate 89,744 of PJET01000003.1, forward strand.
GTATTGGGTTGCGTATTCCAATGCCAGGTGACACATGGCCAATTGCCACTAAACCTGTGTTATCATCTACTACTTTTTCCAATTCATCAATGAGCAAATTTCCTTTGTTATCAATTGGAACAATTTCTACTTCCAATCCTAATATCTTGGCTGAATGTAGAAGTGAGATAAGAACAGAGTTTTCCTCGCCTTGTCCAACCACTATCTTGTTCTTTCTGTTGGTCTTCCAATCATATCCATACACAAATGATGCAATTGCAGTAGGAATTGATTGTTGGAAAGATATCTGAGATTTATCGGTTTTAAAAAACGTAGCTAATGATTTTCTCGTGTCTTCAACAATTGTACTACCCTTCACAGCTAATCGATGAGCGCCACGGCGTGAAGAAACTACTATAGAATCAAGAAAATTGTTTACAGCAAATACAGCTTTCCTTGGCACAAATGTTGTACTTGCAGAATCAAAATATGCCAAGTCCGGACTATGATCATAAACACCAAAATCGGATTTTATATGAAATTCAGCGGACATGATTAATACTTTTGAGAGAGGCGACTTTAATACAATGCTATACATTGAACGTCGTGGTTATAGTGACTGGGAATATTGTAGAAGGGTATTTCATAATTACAAAAGATGATCTCATATTTGAGGTCAAAGGTGTAGTTCATCCTAGAAACCGTGTTATCGCATATCTTCGATATGTTCCGAATATGAGTGAAAATTCTGAGTCGATTATAGGATATGAGAAAGTGTATGCTCTACATGAGAGAGAGAAATATCTTCAGGTTAATTATCCATCTTATCTCTGGTTTAGCAAACAACATGGGAGAGTAGTGCAATCAGTACCTAATGATAAAATCAAATCTATTCTTAATCCGATAGATTGTCTAACAAATCTTCGTAACTCTATTTACGACGTTTCTGATTTAGAACTTGCTTCCGTAAATCTATCTGAAAGGTTGGCGAAGTTTACAGGTATTGAACTATCTGACATTGGGATTACAGGATCGCAGCTTGTTGGTATCGCTAGAGAAGATTCAGATATTGACTTAGTAGTATATGGTTCAGATACATGTAGAAGATTCTATTCTAATTTATCGAGAAACATAGATTCGATTAAGGGCATCAAACGTTATACAGGTAATTTGCTTGATGAGCATGTTACTTTCAGATGGGGAGCTCATGAGAATATGAAATCAATACTTCAAAAGATTGAACATTCGAAGATATTGCAGGGTTTGTTTGAAGGATATCATTTCTTCGTGAGATTAGTTAAATTTCCAGATAATATCAATTATACCTACGGAGATATCTCATTCAAGATGATGGGCCAGAAGCTAGTTACAGGAAAGATAATGGATGATACTGATGCCATATTCACACCATGTGAATATCTCGTGGAATGCAACGAAATGCCTGATCTCAAGAAACTCGTTAGTTATAGAGGTCGTTTTACTGAGCAGATTACAAAGAGTGAATTTTTTGAAGCACAAGGAAGACTTGAGATGGTCACTAATCATAAAGAAAGCGAACAATATTTGCAGCTTGTCTTAGGCGAACTTCCGACTGATTATTTAATTCCAAAGTAGTCAAGATATTCTTTCACAGATTATTCATATTTACATTAATTCACACATCAGTCGTGTGAATGGCGCCTTTATTGTGAATGCTCTGGGAGAAATAGACTTCTTATCGCTCCGATAATGGAAAATAGATATGATATGTTTCATGATACCTGTGAATAGACACACCCCTTCGTTTCCTGTGGAAATAGGTAAATAGACATATGAAATACTTACATGTTCATTCACAAAGAGGATAAATTAGTGAATGATGAAATGGCTGGAAAATATCTTTTATTTAATGAAAGAGGTGCTCATAATGCTTTTTTAAGGCAAAGAGAACCTGAGAGGACGTCAGCACAACAAAAACGAAATGGACGAGCTCTATATGTGTACAGACACACTATGTAGCTCTTATCTTGGTATAGATAATTCACATACTCACACTTATTTGGGGTTTTAGTTATTGTGATTGTGAATACTAATGAGGAGTAAATTTGTTTGAGCGGTGAAGATAGGACTAATTATGTATATGAATTCACATATAGTTCAGCACCGGGTCTTCGAGAGATATTTCAATGTAAGTATGTCAAACCAGATGAAGCACTAAACAGGTTTAGAAAGATCTTAGCACTGACCGAGTCACCTTTTGATTTCAAAATAATCGTGTCTGATGAAACAATGGGAGAAGAATCTAGTTTTCAGGTAAAAGGCGGCAGTATTGAAGAGATGTTTGTCAAATTCAAGGTCTTTCTTGAAACAAGTACAGGATTTATCTTTGAACCAGTTAGTGAAGAAACTACTGAAGTCGGATTTGAGGATACTCGATTTGAGTCAATGAGTAATTATGATAAAATGCAAGTGATAATTTATGCATCGTTCAAACATGGAAAATTCTCTTCACTTGATGTTACTGAGATATATCAAGATTCATTCAATGAAGATTTGCCAAAGAGCACAGCATCTACTTATCTGGCCAGAATGTGGAATAATGGCAAAGGACATCTAGAGAGATATGGAAATCGTTCAGGTTATACATATCGACTTCGAACTGAAATTGCAGAAGTTCAGAAAGAAACTGAGAGGGCTGAAGAGCTTCTAGCAGCCATACAAATGCGTGTTCGAGATTAAGTCAAGACTATTGTGAGAATATTGTTTTCATCATTACAAATCAAATGTTTTCTCATCCATCATGATATCAAGTGTTTCTAACTCTTTGAGTATTGGTTCATAAATTTCTGGAATTATTGGCCTGTGGACACCAGCTAGAGTAATTATTTCATCAAGAATCATTTTACTTGCTATGGCAACTGGAAGAGCAACAGTTCTTGACATTGAACTATCTCCATTTGGTATACCATAGTCGATGAGTGTAGAAGTGATTCTCTGTTTTTTGTCTGGATATTGTACTAAGAACTCATGATGCATGACTATCATATCACGTTCTCCAGGTGTATATTGTAATTTTTCTTCGAAAAGATTGCAAAGAGCGTCTAGGACTGTGTTAGTACCTGAAGGGATTTGTGTTTCTTGAAACAGACCTAGCCATTCTAGGCGTTTAATAATTGGATCACTGGGTTCAATATTGCAGATTTTGGCCACTGCAGATTTTATGTCTGAATCATTTGTTGACAACAATTCTTTCATCAAATCAGCATAGGTCATTCCTTCAAAAGACCGTTCTTCCAAGTCTAAAAGACCTAGATCTGCGATTTTATCTAGTGTGCTACACCAACCAATATTTCTGAATGTTCCGCGAAGCATTGTCTTTGTTTCTGGAATGTTATAGATATCAATGTATGAAAGGCTATCACGATTTGGATATCCTTCAAAGGTACCCATTCCAGGGACTTCCATGAGTTCACAGTTCTCAAAAAGCTCAGAACCTGGTATGTTAACCTCATTTCCATCACGCAGAAATTTTGCATCGTTTCGTCCAGCTAAAAGAACTCCTCGTGGGCTCCATGATAGTTTGTATCCGTAAGGGTTGTTGTTTGAATCAGGGGCTGGGAGACCTCCAGTAAAAGAAGTGAAACTTACAATCTTTCCATTATTGTTATGGACTTCATCAATTATTTTCATAGCGCTCATATGATCGATACCTGGATCAACTCCACATTCATTTAGAAGAAGAACTCCAGCTTTCCTTGCATTATCATCAAGAGCTTTCATTTCATTTGAAATATATGAGGTGGTACAGAAGTGTTTCTTATGCCTTATCGCAACTTTAGCAGCTTTTACATGGTATGTGTAAGGTAAAAGAGAGCAAACAAGGTCAGCTTTTTTTGTGAGTTCTTCTAAGAGACTATCATCCTTTGCTATGTTAAAAGCCACAGCTTCGGTATTTTTGCAACCCTCAATTAGATGTTCAGCTTTATTTATTGTACGACTAGCAACAATAACGTGGAACCCATTGTCAGACAAGTATTGTATGTATGGGTGAGCAACTAATCCAGCACCCAAGCAGACTATTTTCTTCATTCTTAGTTATCCTCCTTTGGAAGGTATTGTTCAAGATACTGGAATTTCTCAGTTAGTTTTCCTCGGTATACTATCACAGCATCTTTGAGCTCCCGA